>CAYWGN010000240.1:0-7530 GCA_964457495.1 uncultured Desulfobacula sp. | reverse complement strand
TGTGCTATGAAATTAGATGCCGGCCTTGTTGGGACGCGACTTTTGAACTATCAGACAAAGATCAACTGGCGGGAAACCACAAATTTTGCAGCAGCTATAGAGGACAATAACCCGAAATATTTTGATGATATAAAAGACCATGGAATTGTATCCCATCCCATGTTTGCAGTATCCGTTACCTGGCCTGTTTTGAGCCGGTTGGAAACCTTTATTGACTCCAAAGATTTTCCAAAAGACGTTTTAATGACCCAGGTACATTATACTGAGCACCTGCTTTTACATCGCCTGATCCGGCCAGGAGATGAACTGTCATTAACTGGAACATTAAAAGCCATTTTACCCCATCGTGCAGGGACCCATGCCATTATCCGTCTTGATGCTGAGGACCAGCTTGGAAAACCTGTATTCACCGAATATATTGGCGCCATGCTTCGGGGGGTGGACTGTGGAAAGGGAGATACAGATGGTGAAATCCCTTTAATTCCGGAAAATGATAACGATGCAGATGTTTTATGGGCATCAGACATTCATATTGATCCTCTGCGCCCCTATATTTATGATGGATGCAGCAATATTGAATTTCCAATTCACACTTCACCCAATTTTGCCAGGATGGTGGGTCTGCCCGGAATTATTCTGCAGGGAACGGCAACCCTGGCATATGCGATTCGAGAATTGGTTAACACTGAAGCCGGCAAAGACCCTGCAAGGATTGCCGAGATTGCATGCAGGTTTACGGGAATGGTACTGCCTGGAACGGATATTAAGGTATTGTGTACAGGGAAAAAAGCTTATATAGATTATACGGATATCTTTTTTGAAGTCCAGAATAGTGAACTAAAAAAAGCTATTCGGTCTGGGTATGTAAAAATACTGAAAAGGGGGTAAAATGAACACAAACCAAAGATTACCGCTTGTAAATTCCTATATTGATAAATGGGCAAAAGAACAGCCGGATTCCGTGGCCATGGTTCAACATGAAGACGGCAGGCAAATTACCTATAAAAAATTTAGCTCATTAATTGATTTTTTTGCACTCAAATTACTTGATATGGGAATCCAAAAAGGAGACCGGGTGGCAACCCAGCTGGTATTGCTTCCAGAACATATGGCATTGATGTATGCCTGTTTTAAAATCGGGGCTATTATTGCGCCTTTGGATCTTCGCTTAAGTGAAAATGAAGTTGTCCGGGACATCAACAAGATTGAGGCCAAAGCCTTTTTCTTTTTAGGCAAAACCCCTGTCCGGGATTTTAGAATGGTTGGAAAAGCAGTTAAAAAAGGATGCCTGTCTGTAAAACACCTGGTGCAGTTCACTCCAGATCCCAAACCCGGAGATATTATAGAAGGTGGTGTCAGTATTTCAGATCTCATGAATAAGATGCGCCTTGTGTGGTTGAAGCTGACAGATATTTTCACAGGGCAGCTTAAAAAAACATATCAACAGATGGATAAAAGAACCCCGGCCTTGATTATTTACACAACGGGAACCACAGGAGAACCAAAGCCTGCTGTATTATGCCATGAAAATATCATTGTTCAGAACCAGATATTGGAAAGGGGCATTGATTATAAAGGGGATAAAAAAGATTTTTCAATTCTTGTGAATCTTCCCCCAAGCCATGTCGGGTGTGTCACGGAAACATTTATGACCACCATGTTTATCGGGGGGAAAGCCGTTCTTTTAAGAATATTTGACACCAAGACCACATTGGAAGCCATTGAAAGACATAAAATCAAGGTGATCGGGCAGATCCCAACCATGTTCAGAATGCTGTGGAATTTTCCAGGATATGAAACATATGATCTTTCAAGCCTTGAGTTTGTTGCCTATGCCGGCTCAGCCGTTGATACAACTTTTCTTAAAAAACTATCCACCATGGCGCCAAAATTCGGGACAGGTATTGGAATGACTGAAAATGCCGGTTTTGCGACTTTTACACCTGCTGATATCTCCCATGAAGAGATGGCAGGACAGGTGGGACAGGCTTTTTCTGATCTGGCCCGGGTAAGTATTCGTAATCCCATGAAAGGGGATGGATCAGCAGGAGAAGAATTGGATGATGAAAAGATAGGAGAAATTTGTTATCATCCTCCCATTGTTTTTTTAGGATATTATAATCAGCCCGAAGAAACAAAAAAAGCTGTCTCAAAAGAAGGCATCCTTTATACGGGGGATCTGGGGTATTTTAAACAGATGGACGGTTACAAAGCCTTGTATCTTTCCGGGAGAAAGAAATTTGTTATCAAACAAAAAGGCTACAATGTCTTTCCAGGAGAGGTTGAAGAACATATTGCCCAATTGGAAGGGGTGGATGTGGTGGAAGTGATCGGGATGAAACATACACTTTTTGACGAAGGCATTTTCGCTTTTGTTCGTCCTGGCACTAATATCACTCTGACCAGCCAGGATGTGATGGAACACTGTAAGTCCATAGCCTCTTATAAAAGACCCCAGCATGTTGAAATATGGCCCCAGGACAAAGAACTGCCGTTGACCCGGAGCACAAAAGTGGATAAACTCAAATTAATAGAACTTGCTGAAACCATTGTAGAAGATTTAAGAAATAAGGGAGCGTGGGATGCTGTACCATGATAGATCCAATTGCGGCCGGCTGGTATCGGCCGATATAGGTAAAACCGTTCACCTTGCAGGCTGGGTTGATGCGCTTCGGGATCACGGGGAAGTACTTTTTATCCATCTTCGGGATCGGAGCGGGATTGTTCAACTGGTTTTCAGCTCTGAATTTGCCCCTGAAGATGTTTGCCGACAATCAACATCCCTTCGAAACGAATATTGCATTACAGCTTTTGGCCGGATAGTAGAACGGGCCCGGGGAACGGAAAATCCAAATATTGAGACCGGAGATATTGAAGTTCTAGTCACTGATATGACCATCCTGAGCCGGTCTGATACCCTTCCTTTCTCCATCACTGAAAAAGCCATGGTTGGAAGCGCAAATGAAATTGAAAGCCGTGAACCCGTGTCCGAAGATTTGAGACTTCAGTACCGCTACCTGGACTTAAGACGTCCGGGCATGCAGCAATTTCTCATTAAGCGGCACAAAATCAACGCCTGCATTCGAAAATTCCTGGACCAAAAGGAGTTTATCGAAGTTGAAACACCGATTCTGACCAAGAGCACGCCGGAAGGTGCACGGGACTATCTGGTCCCAAGCAGGGTCAATCCAGGACATTTCTATGCCCTGCCGCAATCACCCCAGCTTTTCAAGCAACTCCTCATGGTTGCAGGCTTTGAACGATACTACCAGATCACCAGGTGTTTCAGAGATGAAGACCTGAGATCCAACCGGCAGCCGGAATTTACCCAGCTCGACCTTGAAGCCTCGTTCATTGATGAAGAATTTATTTTTAATCTTATTGAAGATCTTTTGTGCCGGATGTTTGAAGTCGGTGGAACAAGTCTTCCAAGGCCGTTTCCACGCATGACATGGCAGCAAGCCATGGACAAAACAGGATCAGACCGGCCGGATCTGCGCTTTGAAATGTTTTTTGTGGAGGCAACTGATATTTTTAAGGAGACCCGCTACAGCATCTTCAAACAGATCCTCCAACGGGGCGGGGTGATCAAGGGAATCAATGTCAAACAGGCTTCTGAAGGCCTGAGCAAAAATGTCCTCCAGAACGAATACGCAAAACAGATTGTTCCCGGCTTTGGTGCCAAGGGCATGACCTGGATGCGGGTGACAGGAGATAAGCTTGATTCCAACATCGTCCAGTTCTTCAATGACCAAGAACAACGATCCATCATTGAACTATTCAATGCCTCCAATGGAGATGTGATCCTCATCATAGCCGATGCCTCCCTTGAAGTGGTTAATTCTGCCCTTGGACGTCTCCGCCTCCATGTTGCGGATCGCCTTGACATGATTCCCAAAGACAGGTTCGTTCCTGTCTGGGTCACGGATTTTCCATTGTTTGAAGCAACAGAGGAGGGGGTTACATCCAGCCATCATCCTTTTACTGCCCCGGACCGAATAGATTTCGATCCCAGCGACCAGGAAGATCTTCTCTCTCTTTTGTCCCGCTCCTATGATATCGTCATCAACGGCGAGGAATTAGGCGGAGGCAGTATCCGTATCCACGATCCTTCCATCCAGCAGAAGGTGTTCACTGCCCTGGGACTCTCGCCCCAGGAGACAGAAGAAAAATTCGGCTTTTTCCTCCAGGCCCTTAATTTTGGCCCGCCGCCCCACGGCGGTCTTGCCCTTGGCATGGACCGGGTGGTTGCCATGATTCTGAATACCCCTTCCATACGGGAGGTGACGGCTTTCCCCAAGAACAGAAGCGCATTTTGTCCGTTGACCCGGGCACCATCACTGGTGGCCCTTGAGCAGCTTTCCGAACTGGGCCTGCTGGATCTTGGCAAAACCGAGGATTTGCCGAGTTCGGACCAGGAGCAGGAGATCATCGACTATATTTCCTGGGTTTCCAGAATCGGTTTTGAGGAAGATGAACGGCCCATAATCCAAAGCGCGCTTGAAGATGCAATGAGGATGGCCAAAGAAGTCTCTGGCAATGCTCTAGAATACGAGCCTGCTATCTCCGTGTTCAGGGGACAGAATCATTTCAGAAAAGGCAGTGCAGCCACCAGGTCTTCATTTGTCAAAACATCAGACCTGTTTAAAAATGCTCCTTTTGTAAAGGGGGATTACTTCAAGGTTGCAAGCATTCTTGAATAATTGGGAAACACAAAAGGATATTTCATGGAATCTAAGATCTTTACATATATAAATACCTCAACCCTGCCCGAGTCGGACGGCCCTATGGCCGGGACCAGCGTGATCGTTGAGTCCGGCATATCCGTTGCCAACTGGCCTATCGATGCCCAATCCTTGGCCCTTGAGAATTATGTGGCCCTGGAAGACGCCACCCTGATCCAGCGCCTGCGCAATGCCGGAGCAAATCTCAAAGGAAGAACCTTTATGGCGGAACTTGGCCTGGGCCTTGACAGGGATACCTGTGGTGATGCCATAAACAGCGGGCTTTCTGATGTGGTGCTGAAGACAGACACCACGGGCGAGGCAAGGATGGCGGCTACTGCCTCTGGCTGTTTCGGTTTTAAGCCGAGCTATGGCCTTATTTCCCGTTTCGGCCTGTTCAGCTTAATCCCATCCATGGAAAGCTGTGGCATCCTTTCCAGGTCACTTGAAACGATCTCAAAAACGATTTACACCATGGCCGGCATTGATGAGCGTGATCCTTCCATGGAAGAATCCGGCATTGACCAGGCCATGTCCCAATTTAATATTCCAGAAAAATTCCAGGATGGCCCTTTGACAGTGGGCCTGGTCCGGGAATTGAATTCAGCCATGGGCCAGGAAAGGAATAAAGAATTTGAACAGGCTGTGGAAAAACTTGGCAAGGCTGGTGTTCAGATTAAAGAGGTCTCCATCAAAGACTTTTCCCTTGCCAGGACCAGTCACAACGTGATCGGAACAGTTGAGGCATCATCCAGTGCCGGCAGGTTTGACAGTGTCCGCTATGGGCACAGGACAGGGGCCTTGGTAAAGAACTGGAATGAGATGTACATTAAATCCCGGGGAGAATCCTTTGGTACCCTAGTCAAAGCCTATCTTTTCCAGGGGGGATATTTCCAGTACAAGAATTACAACGCTTTTCTGGATGCCTGCCGCATCAGGGCCAGTTTGAT
Source organism: uncultured Desulfobacula sp. (assembly GCA_964457495.1). GTDB lineage: Bacteria > Desulfobacterota > Desulfobacteria > Desulfobacterales > Desulfobacteraceae > Desulfobacula. The sequence continues at coordinate 1,856 of CAYWGN010000240.1, read as the reverse complement.
TGAAACCGTTGAAAAAGCGTTTGAAACCGTGGACATGATCGCCCTGCCAGTTTCTGATAAACCTGGACCAACGACCCAAAAGCCAGACACGGTATCTGATTTCTATGATGTGTTTTCATTGACGCTTCTTGCAAACCTCACTGGGAACCCGGCGATTTCAATCCCCGGGCCTGTCAATGATGGTAACACCAGATCTGCTCTTCAACTTATCGGTCAAAGGTTTGATGATGCACGATTGATTGCCCTTGCAGCCCGCATATCTGAAATCTATACAGGAGGGATTCACCATGAAATATGAAGCAGTAATCGGTCTTGAAATTCATATACAGCTGAACTCAGCCACCAAGATGTTCTGCGACTGCTCCAACAACCCGGGTGATGATCCAAACACCAATGTCTGTCCTGTCTGTCTCTGGATGCCCGGCGCTCTTCCCATCTTGAGCCTGGAAGTACTGGAAAAAGCAATTCTTGCCTGCCTCTCCCTTAATTGCGAGATCCAGGGCGAAAGTGCCTTTGACCAGAAGGTCTATTACTATCCTGATCTTCCAAAAGGATTCCAGCTTTCCCAGGCCCATAAGCCCCTTGCCAGAAATGGCTGGGTGGAAATTCTGGATGAACAGGGAAATCCGAAAAAACTCAGACTGCACCATGTTCACATGGAGGAGGATGTAGCAAAGCTGGTCCATGAAATCGAAGGCCGGGTTCCCATAAGCCTGGTGGATTTCAACCGTGCAGGCACACCCCTTGTAGAAGTTGTCACAGAACCCGAGCTCAAAAGCCCCCATGATGCCATGGAGTTTTTAAAGGTCTTAAGAAACCAGGTTCGATACACGGGCTGTGCCGAGTGCAGTATGGAATCCGGAACCATGCGGTGCGATGCAAATATTTCCATTCGGCCTGCAGGCAGTGACCAGCTCAATACAAAGGTGGAAATCAAAAACATGAACTCCATCCATCATGTGGGTGATGCCATTGCCTATGAGATCAAACGCCAGATCGACGCTGTCAATAACAAAAAATCCATTGTGCTGCACACCCGTCTCTGGGATCCTGAAAAACATGTTACCACTGCCATGCGGGCCAAGTTCGAAGGACCCTGCATTCCCGATCCATCCGTCCCTTTGATAGTCCTGACAGACACCTGGCTCGAAAAGATAAAATCTCTTCTTCCAGAGATGCCCGGTCAAAAGGTAAAACGATTTGTCCAGGAGTATTCATTGCTCCACGACGAAGCAGTGCTCATGAGTTCCGAACGTGGTCTTTCCGAATTTTTTGAATCCGTTGTGACCCTTGGCGCACGGGCGCGCATGGCAGCAGGCAGAATAGCTACCCAGCTTCTTCCTGCATTAAAGGCCCATGGGCAGACCCTGGCAAACACAAAAGTCACGCCTGAAAGGTTTGCAGGCCTGATCCAATTGCTTGAAAAGGGTGAGATCAATTCAAGCTCAGCCAAGTCTGTGCTGGAGAAACTCTTTGAGACGGACAAAACACCCGGACAAATTGTTGAACAATTCGGTTTCAGGCAGGTCTCTGATACGGCAGAGCTTGAAAAAATCGTTGATAAAATCATTTCTGACAATGTTTCTGCCGTGACCAACTATAAAAGCGGAAATAAAAAATCCATGGGATTCCTTGTGGGACAGGCCATGAAAGCCTCCAAGGGCAAGGCAAATCCCAAGGTCATCCAGGAGATTATTAAAAAGCGGTTGGCGTAAAAAGAATCTAAAATATTTTCCTGATGCATGAGTGATAATAAAGGACGTCTGACACCTTTTTCATTTTTTTAGAGGGATTAACATGAATGATATAATTCAAAAAAAAATCGACAGGGTTTTGGATAGTATCCAAGATCCTCA
>CAYWGN010000239.1:0-7548 GCA_964457495.1 uncultured Desulfobacula sp. | reverse complement strand
AGGGCGTAAACGAAACGCTCGATGCGGTCATCGGGCCGTTGAATGTAGCTGCCGAATATGTGGACCGTATTTCCAAGGGTGACATTCCCGAGAACATTACAGATGAGTACAAGGGTGATTTCAACGAAATCAAGAACAACCTGAACGTCTGTATCGATGCCTTAAACGGGCTGACAGGTGAGATGGGTATGCTGGCCGAGGCTGGAGCGGAAGGCAAGCTTGATACCAGAGGAGACGCTTCCAAGTTCGGCGGAGACTTTGCTGCAATGGTCAAGGGTGTCAACGATACGCTTGATGCGATAATAATTCCTATCAATGAGGCCAGGGGTGTGATCGAAAAAATGGCAGACCGGGATCTTACTAAAAAGGTAGTTGGAATCTATAAAGGCCAAATGGACGAGTTTAAAACAGATATCAACAACGCTATAGAGAGTCTGAGCGATGCACTCACCCAGGCCACAGCAGCATCCGACCAGGTGGGTTCCGCATCCGGTCAGATCGCATCATCAAGCCAGCAACTGGCTGAGGGTTCTGCTGAACAGGCCTCGTCATTAGAGGAAACTTCATCTGCCCTTGAAGAAATGGCCTCCATGGTAAAACAAAACGCCGACAATGCCAATCAGGCGAATATCCTGATGCGGGAGTCGGAAGAGGTCGTTAAACACTCTACAAAGTCCATGGAAGATCTAACCACATCAATGGAAGATATATCTCAAGCGAGCGACGAAACGCAGAAAATTATAAAAACCATTGATGAAATTGCCTTTCAGACCAATCTTCTTGCCTTGAATGCTGCTGTTGAGGCTGCCAGGGCGGGCGAGGCCGGCGCCGGATTTGCCGTGGTGGCGGAAGAGGTGCGAAATCTTGCAATGCGGTCTGCTGATGCTGCCAAGAATACGGCAAATCTTATTGAAGGCACTGTTAAAAAGGTCAAAGGCGGGTCAGACTTGGTCAAAAAGACCAATGATGAGTTCAGCAAGGTAGCCGAAAGCTCAGGAAAGGTCAGCGTGCTCGTCGACGAGATTGATGTGGCCTCCAATGAGCAGTCCAAGGGAATTGAGGAGATTAACAAAGCTGTTGCCGAGATGGACAAGGTGACCCAGCAGAATGCGGCAAATGCTGAAGAGAGCGCTTCGGCTTCCGAGGAGATGAGCGGGCAGGCAGAGGAACTTAATAGCATGCTTGCCACTTTCAAGTTGAACGGGGGCGGGAATGGCAAAGGCAAACCTAGAAAGGTAACCGGAGCTGCTCCAAAGACAAGGATTCACAATAATAAAAAGATTAAGCGGGGCGGGAATTCTGAAAGCATAATTCCAATGGATACTTCTGCCAATGATGAGTTTTTTAAAGATTTTTAATCAATAACCCGACCTTCTGACTCTGCCCTTTCCTTACCTTACCTTGGAAAGGGCAGAGCTGGGGTCATTTTCAACTTGCCACAGGAGGTAAATCAACAGATGGCGTTCACATTTTTTTTCAGAGATCTTCCAGCCCTTCATGCGATTCGGGATTATGTTATCCCGGAGCTTAGAAAAAGCCGTTATATTAATGCCTGGGATGCAGGCTGCGCTATGGGACCCGAACCATACTCCCTGGCTATTATCTTTAAGGAGGCTATAGGGTTTTACGAGTTTAAAAGACTGAAAATATATGCCACAGACCTTGATGAAGAAAGCCATGAGTTTGGAAATATTATTGCAAAAGGAGTTTATCCTGAAGAAACAGTAAAAAGGATACCAGGGGATATATTTAAGAAACATTTTTCAGCTAACAATAAGCCCGGCCATTTCAAGATTTCAGACGAGATCATGAAATGTATCTCTTTTCAAAAACATGATCTGCGCACATTACAGCCGATCCGTGATGGTTTCGGGCTGATCGTCTGTAAAAATGTGCTGCTTCACCTGCAAGAGTCAGAACGTATTAACGTTATCAAGATGTTCCATAAATCCCTTGCTCCCGGAGGGTTTTTTGTAACAGAGCAGACACAGAAAATGCCAGTGACAACAGCCCGCCTGTTCAAGCAGGTAATCCCAAACGTGCAATTGTTTTGTAAAGTATAGTACTTAGTCAAAAGAAACTTATGAAAATTATAAATCTTACAAGCAACAGCAATATATACACATCCAATGTTTATTTTCTTCTGGGTGATTGGAAGGCCATTGATGACGTCAATACCCTTATCGACGTGGGCAGGGATCCTTTGATTATTGAGAAAATTAAACAGCTTGATACGGGCATAGGCAAGAAGAGGATAGAAAAGGTAGTGTTGACCCACGGGCATTATGACCACGCAAGCCTTCTGCCGGTCATCAAAGATGAATTTAACCCTGAGGCCTATTCCTTTCATCCATTTGGCGGGGTGAGCCATGCCTTGAGGAACGGACAGACACTGAAGCTGGCAGACAGGTGGTTCGAGGTCATACACACTCCAGGTCACACCAGTGATTCGATTTGTCTTTATTGTGCGGAAGAGGGCGTATTGTTTTCGGGTGATGCAGGAATTATAGTTACTGCAATAGATGGCTCATACCAGAAAGCTTTTGTTAACGCCCTTGAAAGCATTGCCCGAAGGAACATCAAGGCAATTTACCCCGGGCACGGAAAGCCCATAACCAGACATCCTATCCAATTAATTTATAATTCTCTTGACAACATAAGAAAAAGCAAGATTTTTTAAAATGAAAGAAAAATTGAACATCAGGATGGAAAACATAAAACAAGGGGATTCAAGTTATTGCTGGGTAAACATTGAACTTGGAAGCGCCCGGGTCGGCAAGGTCAGGATAAAAAAAGTTTACAGAAGGCTTATAATTAAAAATATCAACATTTTTTCCGAGTTTGAAAGGTGCGGTTATGCAAGACAGATTGTAGAGTTATTCAAGGAAACAGCCAAAGAGATTATTGCAGACAGAGTAAGAGGCACAGCAAAAGGTTTCTGGGAGAAAATGGGATTTTTCGACGTTGGAGATGGGAATTACAGGTGGGCGCAAAAAGCGCTTTGAATTTAAAGAATTGGATGACAACTATAATACGCGACCAAACATTGGAGTGAATAATGAGTGTGAAACTTGAGAGTATGACAGCTGAACTGAGCGATGTTGATTTTGGGAAGATAAGCCGCTTTGTTCATGAAATATACGGAATCAATCTTCACTCCGGCAAGAAGGAATTGGTGAAGGCTCGCTTAGGCAAGCGTTTGAGAGATGGAGATTTCAAGTCTTTTACCGAGTATTTTAGATTTGTTCAATCAAAAGAGGGCGCCCCTGAACTTATCGTAATGATCGATTCCCTTTCAACGAATCTTACCAGTTTTTTCCGGGAGGAAGCCCATTTCCATAAACTCCGCAAGATTATACCCGGGATGGCAGGGACACTTTCTCTCTATGGCCGCATGCCGGGCAGGCTCAGGATATGGTGTGCCGGGTGTTCAACGGGTGAGGAAGCCTATTCCCTGGCTATGACATTAAGAGAAGCGTTAAATAGCCAAAATATTGATCCACAAATACTGGCGACGGATATCTCTACAAAAGTACTTAAAACCGCCATGGCAGGTATTTATCCGGGTGTGCGGGTCAAGAATATTCCCAATCTTTTGCTTAAAAAATATTTTCAACTCGGCCAGGGGGAATGGGAAGAATATTATCGGGTAAAAAAGGAGCTTAAAGATATTATAAAGTTCATGAGATTCAATCTTATGGAAAATCCTAATTTTAATAATCCCTTTGATAGTATATTCTGCAGAAATGTTATGATTTATTTTGATAAGAAAACTCAAGAAAAGCTGATTGGCAGATTTTATGGCTTACTGAAAAAAGACGGCTGGTTATTTATCGGTCATTCCGAAAGTTTGACCGGCATGAAGCATCAATTTAAGTATGTCGAGCCGAGTGTTTATCGCAAATGAATGACAGGCTGAAGGTATTTAGGCTGTATCCTAAACAACCTGAGTGGATATAATTTTATGAGCAAGATTATAATAGGAATTTCAGATTTTAAGATAAGTGGAGATGTTGAGGATGTGTTGATTACATATGCTCTGGGCTCCTGTATCGCTGTTGTTGTCTATGATCCTATGGTAAAGGTGGGAGGTCTTTTGCATTTTATGCTTCCGGATTCAAAGCTTCATTTGAATAAAGCCAAAGCAAGCCCTGGAATGTTTGCAGATACAGGCATACCTCTTTTGTTCAAATCGTGTTACGGGCTGGGAGCTCAAAAAAAACATATAATCGTAAAAGTTGTCGGCGGGGCCAGCATCTTGGATAATTCAAACTACTTTAGGATCGGTCAGAAAAATATAACTGCTTTAAGGAAAATATTCTGGAAAAACAAGGTATTAATAGATGGCGAGGACACTGGCGGAACTCACAACCGAACAGTTTCTCTCGATATTTCTACTGGCAAAGTTGTTGTTAAGAACCCCAGCAGGATTTTGCTGGAATTGTAAGAGGGGGGGCATTATGTCTTTTAATGTATTGATAGTGGATGATTCAAACACAATGCGAGCTGTTATAAAGAAGATTATTTCAATTTCAGGTTTTAAAATGGATCAATGCATTGAGGCAGGGAACGGAACGGAAGCGCTGGAGGCGCTGACAGATAATTGGGTGGATGTGATTGTATCGGATATAAATATGCCGGAAATGAATGGTTTTGAATTATTAAAGAATTTAAAAGAAGATGATCTTTTTAAGAACATTCCCGTCATACTTATAAGCACTGAAAGCAGTGATGAAAGGATGCAGGATGCATTCAATATGGGAGCAAAGGGTTTTATAAAGAAACCTTTTACTCCTGAGGCGGTTAAAAAAATTCTTTGTGAGGTCATAGGGGTCAGTAATGAAGAAGAAGATAGCGGAAACAATGAGGGTTTCGATTTTTGAAGTCTTTGAAAAGATGTTTTATATTTTTCTCGAACCTTTGGATGATGAAAGTAATGAATATGATATGGAGGCTGCCATAAGGTTTGAAGGTTTTTTGAGTGGGGAGATGAGGATCTTGCTCTCCAAAGATATAGCCAAGACCATGATTCACAATATGCTGGGGTTGGAGAAAGATGAAATTATCACGCAGAGCATGGAAGATTGTTCAAAAGAAGCGGTTAATATGATCTGCGGAAATTTCCTCGGCAAACTTGACAGCACAAAGGTGTTTAATCTATCGCTGCCGTCATTTGGAATGAACTCTACAAGCATTGAGCCGGGTAAGAATGTCTACAGGATGGATTTTGACTCGGATGAAGGAAGAGTTGGAGTGATCATTGATGCTAATGGGAGAGTGTAACCTTGAAAAAAATAAGGGTATTCGTTGTTGATGATTCCGCTATTGTGAGGAAGATATTTTCCCAAGAGCTTTCAAAATTTTCTGATATCGAAGTGGTAGGAACAGCCCCTGATCCCTTTGTTGCCAGGGATAAGATTTTAAAGATTAAGCCGGATGTGGTAACATTGGATATTGAAATGCCGAGAATGGACGGTCTGACCTTTCTCAAGAAGCTGATGCGATATTATCCGCTGCCCGTGATCATGGTGAGTTCCCTGACACAAAAAGGGGCGGGCATGACATTAGATGCATTGGAGAACGGGGCTGTGGAGGTTATTGGGAAACCTGGAGGTTCCTATACCGTCGGAGATATGATCACCCAACTCGCAGAAAAAATCAGAGCCGCATCAAGGGTTAGAGTGACAAAGAAAAGTTCAGATAAAGTATCTGCCCCTCCGAAGTTTGAACGGATGAAAGCTCTTGGAAAGAGTTCCAATAAGGTTATTGCCATAGGCGCCTCTACGGGCGGAACAGAGGCATTAAAAAATGTCCTGTCCAAAATGCCCCCGAATTCACCAGGGATAATGGTGGTGCAACACATGCCGGCCAATTTTACAACGGCTTTTGCACAGAGGCTAAATGGACTTTGTCAGATCACAGTGAAGGAGGCTCAGAATAATGATTCTGTAAATCCCGGGACCGCATTGATTGCTCCTGGTAATTACCATATGATCTTTAGGAGAAGCGGTGCCAGGTATTATGTTGAGATCAAGGATGGCCCGATGGTTCACCATCAGCGCCCAGCCGTTGACGTGTTGTTCAAATCGACGGCTCAAAATGCAGGGTCGAATTCGATTGGTGTTATTCTTACGGGTATGGGATCAGATGGCGCAGAAGGGCTCTTAGAGATGAAGCGCTCCGGTGCTAAAACAATTGCTCAGGATGAAAAATCATGTGTTGTTTTTGGAATGCCGAACGCGGCAATAAAATTGGGGGCCGCAGATAAGGTAGTATCATTGGACCAAGTGGCTCAAGAAATAGTGAGAATGGTGTAAATTATGGAAGAATATGGCTCTTTGATGAGTTTGGTTGACGGCATGGCTTCCGACTTTTTATTTATTGATGGCAGGGAGATCGATATGATCTCTGCAGGAAAGTTCCTTAATAATCTGGATGAGTTGATAAAAGAAGCGGATAGCCGGAAGGTATTTCAGTTGAAGAACGTTGCCGGTGGTTTGAGCGCACTTTTAGAAAAGATAGTTCTTGATGACATTGATGATAAAGAAGCAGGTTTTAATGTCCTTGAAAAAGGTATTACCCTTATGCAGGAGATCGGTGAAGGTTTTAAAAACACCGGCGCTTACGAAGGTGATATTGAAAGTTTTATGGAGATGATTGCCGATCTTACTGGAGATCGAGTATTGGAAGAAGTGGTGGAGCCGTCTCAAGAAGAACCGCAACCAGTTGAAACAATTGACGAGATACAGGATGATTCGCTTCTGAGGGATTTTATTTTTGAAGGTCTGGAATATATTGATGAGATTGAGGTAAATTTATTGAATCTGGAGAAGGAGCCTGAAAATCTGGATTGTGTCAATACTATCTTCAGACCGTTTCATTCCATCAAGGGGGTGGCAGGGTTTCTCAATTTAGGAATGATTCGTGATCTTGCCCATAGTTTGGAGAACCTTCTGGACAAGGTAAGAAATAAGGAATTATTCGTGAGTTCAGAGCTTATAGATATAATTCTTGATGGAGCCGATGCCTTGAAGGCGCTGATTATTAAAGTGAAAGAAGAGATGGAAGGCAATCCTGACAAACCTCTTGAAATTGATCTGGCTGCCTTGAAAAGGCGGATAGAAAGTGTTGAACAGGACGGCACTGATATAGTGGAAGTAAAAAATCTGGGTACAATTCTGGTCGAAAGCGGAGCGATAACAGAGGAGAATCTGGAACAAGGGCTTGAGGTTGCGGGACAATTGATTCCACCTCAAAAAATTGGGGAAGCCCTGATATCTGAAGGCAAGGTTACTCCGAGACAGGTATCACAGGCCTTGAGAAAACAGACCGTGCAGGCCGCAGAGACTGCCGTGATAAGGGTAAATATAAAGAAACTGGATGATTTAATCGATATGGTTGGTGAACTGGTCATCACTCAGTCGATGATCAGGCAGAATTCTTATATTTTATCAAATTCCGACAGAAGGTTGAACAGAGATGTTTCCCGTCTGTCCAGTATTACATCGGAACTCCAGAAAACCTCTACCAGCTTGAGAATGGTGCCAA
>CAYWGN010000238.1:4888-7601 GCA_964457495.1 uncultured Desulfobacula sp. | reverse complement strand
ACTTTCAGTCCGCGCTCTTAAACCCACCGGCCTTCAAGCCGGTGGTTGTTTAGTTTTGATAATTGAAAAATTGGTTTATGCATTTTGAAATTTTCATTGTGCTTTTCTTTTTAAATGATTTTAATGTATGACCCTTGACAAATTCATACCATTAGTTTTTATCAAGGATATCAAAAACATACCGGAGCGACACATTTTGGGAAAAATTTTCTTGTGGATGCAAGAAATCATAACTTTTGGGGTTGGTATTTTCAGCAGAAAATCATGACTTCACGTTATAATAATCGCTTGATTTAATGAGCTATGTCAGCCTCCAGTGATCAGTTGCCCTTTCATACTCATAACTCACATTTATATTTTTTGAAACAAAAATGTGCCGGCCTATCATGAAACATTCCCCCTCTGAATTGTAGTATTCACCGATTCTTTGTAAAAATGAAGATTTCTTTTCTATTTTTAATAAATCTGTTTCTTCCAAGGTTAATGGCATAGAGACAAAATAATACTTCATATGTTTTGCATATGTATCAGGATATTTTTCTAAAAGGTTTGGATTAATATTTTCATTTTCCAATTCCTCTTGAGAATACCTTTCAACTACATGGGCGGGTAATATACGATCTTCAAGGGCGAGTATTACCCCTGATGACTTTTTTTTTATCCTTCGGATCAAAATCTTATTTTCACTGTTAACTGCAGCTAATCCCTCTATCCAGTCCACATTATTTTCAAGAATTCGTTTTTCAATAAGGCTGTTTTCTACTTCAATTCCTAATTTATTTAATGTGCCCTCAAAACCCTGTGTAAGATCCAGGTTAATTGTAAGATCCTTTTTCTCTTTAAGGAATGTTCCATGACCTCTAATCTTTATCGCAAAATCCATATTTACCAATCGCTCTACTGCCAATCGAATTGTATTCCTGCTCACGTCAAGTTTGGACAAAAGTTCATTTTCCGAAGGTAGGATATCGTCATGTTTGAGACCTAAAGTTCTGACATAATCAATGATCATTTCAGAAACCTGGATATAGAGGGGTTTATAGCTATTTCTATCTATTTGTTGAAATTTATATTCATTTTTCATTTGAGCCTCATTTCAGTAAAACAATTTTCTATGGAGTTATTGGCATAATTCAAACGTAATTACATGTCAAGAGAAGAGAAAAATTTATAAATCAAAGGCACTGTATGGACATGAGCATACAGTGCCTTTCAAGATTTAACTTTTTCTTTTATCCGGCCAGCCTTCTCAGTATCTTCCCAGTATAAGGCCTAAAGCCCCGAATCCATCTTTTTCAGATCCAAATAGCATTACAAAAGAGGCTAATTATTTTATAATCTACTGGCCTAAAATTTCATAAAGCTTACCAACCTTCATACCAAGGTCAATTGACTTTGCAAGCTCTTCACCATTGTAAAATTTAGGTTCAACACCCCGGCTGGCAAATTTTGCTTTTAACTCTTCTTTCTGCAAGACAGTCTGTAATGTTGCAGAAAATACTTTTTGAGCTTCGTCAGGAGCATCTGAATGCATAAAAAAACCGAACATAACTGAAGAGGCATATTCATAACCCATTTCATAAGGCGTCTTCAAGTCAGGATATTTGGTAAGTTTTCCAGAACTTAGAATAGCCAGTGGAATAAGTTTGCCGGCCATGGCTGCAACATCTCCAGGACTGCCATTGCCACCTTCAATCAGATCAACATGCCCGCCCATAATTGCAGCTGCAGCCGGTGCGCCCCCATTAAACAGAGTCACATTGACATCAAGGTTTTCTTTTTTTAAAATATATTTAAAAACATAAGCCGTATCAGTTGATCCGCCACTGCCAAATTTTAATTTGCCGGGATTTTTGCGTGCATATGCTAATAGTTCATCAAATGTTTTATAGGATGCATCGGTTCTGGCAAAAAGAATTCTTTCGCTTTTGATAAATGCACCAATGGGTTTAAACTGATTAACATCAATAGCCTTTCCACCCTGAAAAACAGGTGTAACAAAAGAACTGGTTGGAAAAACTAACACTGTATACCCGTCTGCCTTGGTTTTGAGGAAAGCATTAACCCCTATGGTTCCTGAAGCACCTGGATGGTTGGAAATAATAATTGGTTTTCCCAGTTCTTGTTTCATATACTCAACAATAATACGGGTCATGCTGTCAAGTGATCCACCTGCATTGTAAGGAACAATCACTTTAACCGGGCGATCCGGATAAGCATTACAATTAATTGAAATCCCCAAAACTAAAAATAAAACTAAAAATAATTTTTTCATCTTTTGTCTCCTTTATTGCTAATTAAAAGGTTAAACAGAGCCAGTTTTTTGCATTCGTATTTTTCTATAAACAGTGTATACAATAACAAGCACTGACGCTGCTAAAAAAGCACCTGAAATAGGTTCCGTCAGAAAAACAGTCAGATCCCCGGCATTTAAATCCATAGTTTGTCTGATTTTTAGTTCAAGAGAAGAACCTAAGATATAAGAAATTAAAAGAGGGATCATGGGAATTCCTCCTTTCCTGCACAAAAGTCCGATAACACTGAATCCTAAAGTATAATACAAATCAAAGGTGTTATTACGCACGATATATGAACCGATTAAAGCAAATATAACCACTGCTGCATATATATAATTTTTGGGCAGCGACACCATTTTACGCATATATCTGATGCAAACTATCCCAAACCCGAGAGCGAAAAAATTACTGATAAA
>CAYWGN010000238.1:0-4788 GCA_964457495.1 uncultured Desulfobacula sp. | reverse complement strand
GCCACTGTCGTCCCAATGCCGGGCAAAGCACCAATGGCTGATCCAATCATGGTACCCCGGCCAATAGCAGGTATACACTTTTTAAATTCAGCAAAGGAAAGAGAATGATCTTCCTCATAATTTTCTTCCAAAGCCTTTTTTTCTTCAAGTTCATCAATTCGTAAAGCTGCCAGATTTATTCCCTCTTTTTTTTCCAGGCACACCTGCCAGATAATCTCTGAAATTACAAAAAATCCAAGGGCCAAAGGAACAATATCCATTCCACCTGCCAGTTCGTCAGATCCAAAAGTTAATCTGGGTGCGCCACTGAGTGGATCAGCACCTATACAGCTGAGAAGCAGGCCCAATACCATACTTAACAATCCGACCAAGGGGCCGGTCTCTGCGGTTATGGAAATCAAAGTCAAAGCAAAGATAACCACCGCAGCATGTTCGGCAGGGCCGATCATAATGGCGGCCATTGCAACTGGTGCAGCAAAAAAGAACAGCACACAATCACTTACACTATCGGCGATGCAAGATGAAAACAGCGCAACCTTCAGGGCTTTACCGGCTTTCCCCTGTTTGGCGAGAGGATAGCCATCAAAGGCTGTGATGACGGCTTGAGGTGTTCCTGGAATATTAAATAAAATTGCAGGAATAGAGCCGCCAAAGTTAGCTCCTTTGGACAATCCCATCAGCATGGCAATCCCTGCAATGGGGTTCAGATAAAAGGTGAACGGCACTAACAGACAGATTGCGATGATATCAGAAAGACCGGGAATAGCACCCATCATAAGCCCCACGAAAACACCACCGGCTGCAGAAAATAAGACTTCCCATTGGAGAAGTAACCCCATCCCTATCATTGCATTATCCAATAATGCGGTCATGGCAGCATACTCCCTAAAAGCACATCAATAATAGAATAAATAATCCCGGTTGTGACTAAAGAAAAGAAAATTATTTTTTTAAAATTTCTTTCACCGAACAAAATCAGGCACAGTGGCAAAGATACTAATATAGAGGGATAAAAACCAATGGTCCTGATGGCAATAATTGTCCCCAGTATCAGGGCTAAAAAGATCAACAACAAAGGGTCGCTAAGACTTACATTACTTTTCTTTTCCTGTTTCGATGATGTTAAGACAACCGCGACGCCCATCACGAAAAGGCAAACTGAAATGATACGGGGAAAAATCCCGCTTGCAGACAAATTTACTTGAAAGGGGGTTATGATAAAAGTTGCCAGGCCCAATAAAGCAAGGACAGAACCTGAAATTTGATGTCGCGTCATTACTGAATCCTCCAGTTATCTAACCAGGTATGGGATTTTTACCTCAAGAGCGCAGTGGGGACACTCCAACTCACAAGGCAGGCAGTACCAGCACGTTTGATTTTTTTCAAAAGCCCTGCCACATCCAAAGCACCTTAAAGCCTGCTTTTTAGCTGTTTCACTATCAAAACCATCCGCTAAATCTTCTTTTAAAGTCCTTTGTTCCTCACTACCAACACGCTGATCAATGTTGAATGCTTTTACAGCACCCCCCTGGGTATAAAAGCCACGCCCCCAGTCCAAAGGTTCTCCATTTAGATAGCGACTGACAGATTCAACAGCTTCAAATGCATTGGCAATTTCAAAAACAGGTTCCTTCTTTTTGGAAGAATCGGTGTTACAACAGAATATATTACCGGTTACCAGATGGGTTGAAGAATCAAGGTTAAAATCAGCATTTTTTAGAAATAGATCCTTTTTTACAAGGGATTGGTCCTCAAACCGGGATAGAATAATGGCATCAAACAGGTGTAAATCCCGGATAGGTTCTTCCAAGGACACATCATAGCGGAAAACAGCACCGGCAGCTTCAAGCGAAGTAACAATATTTTTTAATTCCTCATCCATATTGTTTTTATCAGATGGCTTGGCATATAGGGTAACACAATAACCGCGTTGGATTGCCTTGAAGCCACTTGCCAAACCGGCGACATCAGCTCCTATGACAGCTATACTTTTCTTAGATGGAGCAGTCACGACCTGTATGTTGTACCATTCCTTTGAATATTTTTTGGCCATATAGCGTTTTAATTCTAAAATATGAACAGCACCATCTTTTTTCTTTCTCGCACAAACCTTTTCACATGGTGCAGTACAAGTGGCTGCAATAAGAGGCACAAATGGGCCAAAGGGCTGCAATTGCTCTATAGCCAGCTCTTCCTTGCCCATGGCAATAAGCCTGATATATCCCTGACAATTCATTCCAACAGGACAGACTTGTCTACAAGGAGCAATAGAAAGACGTAAATTATCCATAATACAGCGGTCAACACAAATACCGCAGGCAATACATTTATGGCGATCAACATAAATACTACTATCATCAATTCTCATGAACAATCTCCTCATTATTTAAATTGAGAACAGGAGCAGTTGAAGTATCCAGATTTTCATACTGATCACCCGAATAAACGAGAACATGTTTTTGCCAGTTGGTTTCATCCGTATCTGGATAGTCTGAACGAAAATGAGCATCTCCCCAGCGACTTTCTTTCCTGGTAAGGGCAGCGGCTGCAGAACAATCTGCACACCGGATGATATGTTCAGCTTCATAAAGTCTTGCAAGGTCATGCCCATCTTCAACTTTTACTTCATTTTCCAGCTCTTTTTTGAAGACCTTGGACCATTCTAACCAACGCAGCAATTTATATCCATTTTTTGGAGAAGGAACATAATCACCAATTATACGTCGGACTTTATACTCAAATTCTTTGATATCTATATTTTTATCTATACTTGCTGCACGGGCATCCCTTTTGGCTTCAATCTCCAGAATTTCATTTTCATCAATATGGACTTCGCCTGCTGATTTCACAAATTCAACAGCATTCTCCGCTGCCACCTCCCCAAAGACAAAGGCACCACTCAGATGCTGTTTCGGAACACAGGCGACATCGCCGGCGGCATATAGTCCGGGAATGCCTGTCCATGCGCTCCCATCCACTCGAATACCAGACATTCCATGTCCACCGCAAAGTTGAACTTCTGTCGGCCAAAGTTCAATATCATGGGTACGAAAATCAATGTGCCTGTTTTTGAAAAACCGCTCCTGTACAGGGCGTTCACAACTGAAAAGAATATGCTCGATCTCTTTTATCGTATCTTCGGGCAAGTGTTTTAAACTGATACGCAAAGGTCCGCGGCCTTCCTGAACGGCTTTGTGCATTTCATCCATACGATTAACCGCCCCTTCCATAATCACATTTTCAAAACAATCCATAACCCGGCCACCGCGGGTAACCGTAATCGCCAGCAAAGGGATGCTGACATCCTTTATCAGGTTTACGCGCGAGCAGTATTCCATTCCCGTGAGCTTGGCACCTGCATCAAGCCCCATGATAAATCCATCACCGGAATTGCCGGGATAATCAAACGTTCCGTACAGATAACCACTATTCGGCAGATTAAACCTGGCCTGTCCCCCTGCACAAAGAATAACAGATTTGGCTATAGTGACAATGAGTTCGCCAGTACGGGTATTAAGACCAACAGCACCAGCAATTCGATCCCCATCTTTTAATAATCCAATGCCCATTACCCTGTTAATAATTTTTACTTCAGCATCAAGAACCTTTTTTACCAGAATAAGCTTAAGATCAGGCTCATCCATGGCAGTCTGGAAACGTCCTTTTACATGATATTGTAAGGTACGATAGTTACCGTCTTTGCCGAGAATAAAACGAACTCCCCATTTTTCAAGTTTCTTTAATAATGCATAAGAACGTTCTGCCATTACATAACTGGGTTGGGCATCAACAACACCTTTGCAACCAATCTGAACTGCTTCAAGATATAAATCTGGATCTGTTAAATTGGGTATGCACACGATATTAAGAGCATCCATACCACGGGCAATTGAACCACTATATTTAAAGTCTCCTTTTTCCCAAATACAGATATCAGTTTCCGGTGAGAGCTCCTTTGCTCTGATGGCAGCCATGCAGCCGGCGCTTCCGCCTCCGACAATCAGAATATCGGTTTCCATTCGTCTGATATTCACTGTCAATTCCCTTTCTTATCTTTGCTGATTTAAGATTTATTATTTTAAATAAATTCAAAATAATTTTCACCATTGCCTATTAGGTTATTGGCATAACCTAATCAATTTGTCCTGTCAAGTGATAGTTTAAAAACCATCCCGTCAGTTAAATCCATCTATCTACAGTTGAAAGCTGTCTTTTTTGTTGCAGGCAAAGGTTAAATGTTTTAAAAAAATATTATCAGAAAAGTAAAATAAATATGACACAGGGAGTATTCCCTATGTTGTATCAAAAGATTTTTCATTTTCAAACTGAAATTTTAATTTTTTTTTATGTATTATAGGATAGATAATTTGCTTTTAATTTATTTTTTGGGGGGAGACATATATTGAATCTATTGTATTTGGTTCTGGTTGCAGCAATTGGAGGGGTTGCCGTTACTTTTCAAGGACAACTCATCGGCATTATAGATAAAAATGTAGGAACTATTGAAAGCGTGTTCATAACCTACGGAGGGGGTGGACTTATTATCGGGATTACCATGCTGCTCTTGAGGGGCGGGAATTTATCCTCCCTGCAAAACCTTCCCAATTATGTTTTTTTAACCGGTCCTTTAGGATTGGTGATAATCGCAACCATCGGGTATAGTGTCCCTCGCCTTGGGCTTGTGACGGCATTCACAATTCTTGTTGCATCCCAGTTTATCATCGCCGCAGTCATTGATCATTTTGGTTTTTTAGGCGCAGATATACGCCACATAAACCTTTCCCGTTT
>CAYWGN010000237.1:0-7632 GCA_964457495.1 uncultured Desulfobacula sp. | reverse complement strand
CTTTGCCCATCTCCACATCAATGATTTCAATGGTCGCTTCAATGGATTCTATGGCGGATAAATCTTTTCTTAAAAGGTTTTCAGCAGCGCTTATCCTTCTTGCCTGAAGATCGTCTACATCTGCGATCTTTGCCTGGATCATCTTCATATCCGTGTAGTCTTTAACTGCTCTTAATCTTCGTTCCCCTGCAATCAGCTGAAACCGGTCTTTTTTTTGCGGGCGGACAATAATGGGTTCGATCAATCCATCCTGTACATAACTTACGTTATGTTGCGAGTTACTCTATCTATTTGATTTTTATACAGATTTTGACCATGACCTTGGATTTCGATATCCTCTTTAATAACAATACTTTACAAGCTTTTTACAAATTTGTAATAAAAACTCACAACATAACTGCGACTTTTTTAGGCACCCCGGCGCCAGCGAATTAAACCAATTTTAAAACATCAAGGAATATCATTTTTATTCCTCCTCTATCTTTTACAGAACTAAATATGTGGGGTGCTCCAGGCGGACACAGGGAGAATCATTGATTTTTAGCATAGATTGTGTCCACCATATAATAAGGGTAGCATGTGGATAAATCATTTAAAAGCGAATAATACGAATCAAATACAATTTTTAATTTTTGGTTTTAGAATCAGATGGAATTAACCCTGAATCACACAACATAATTAAACTCGCGACATAACTTACCCATAGCTTCAGTTTTTAACGAAAAACAGTTTTTATTTGCACAGGTATTTTAACGATTTCAAGATGCGGACTATGTCTATTCATGTTGCCGACAAATCCCGGATTTAAACATGAGCACTAATTATTATAGAGATTCGCCTAAGAAACATGTTTCGAAAATCTTTTTACATCATAAAATTAAGCGCCTTATTTACAGGCAAAAGATTAAATGGTATTAAAAATTATCCGCGTTTACATTTTTATAAAAAACTCTAAGGGACAGGCGAGTAATTGTTCGCTTTGGGATAAGGCCTATGAAAAATGATTTTGTCACAATTCCAATCTCAGATATTTATCTGGATGAATCCATTTATCCAAGGGAAATTATCGATCATAAACGCATTAATGTGTTTGTTGAAAATCTAAGCTGCCTGCCTTTCGGCACTGGATCTTAAAATCTTTCATTTAAACCAGCTGGGCATCCCCCAGGAAAGGATTGCGAAGCGACTGGATATCCCTCCGAAAACTTTATCTAACCATTCAGCCAAAATGCCAGAACTGGCATTTTGACTGAATAACGAATGGAGTACTGCCAGAAAATGATTAAAAAACCGGTAAAGGATATAGAAAGATTCTCAAGAATCTGGGAACATCACGTTATTTCATTAAAAGATTCCTATGAAATGAATCCTTGATCAATTAAGAGCCAGAGAGCCCTGAAATATTACCGCTTCCTGTGATTTTTCCGGTTTTTGTCTTGCTGATTTTCATCTTGCAGGTCGTTGTCTATCGGGCCATCATTATTCCAGGGTTTATTTTTACCGGTATGGACAGATTGAACCGATTCAGTGTTTGCGTTGTTTAAATTTTGACTTTCGTTTTTATTAATGTAAGAGACCTTTTCCCCTTTTTCATTGTAATAAACATATGTCCCTGCCACGGCTTCCATTGTTATCAAAAACAGAAAAATGATGCTGATGATGCACAAATGAAAGATATATATCCTTTTCTTCACAATTTTTCTCCCCTTAAAGACCACCAAAACTGCTCTCTGAGTTAACCCCATATGATTTCACCCCCAATTGCACGGCAAAATCGGCAAAACTGACAAGCTCTTGCGTGCCATACTCCCCAATATCACCAAACACGTGCAATCCGATTTCACTGCGGTCGGACTGGGTGCCAAAAGTAGACCCATCTGGCGATGTAAACCGGCTTGCCCTTATTGAAAAACTATTATTAGCGATTGTCATGTCTGCCATTGGATTAATGATCCAATATTTTGTGGCAGAATCTCCAGGCACAGGATTAGCCGCAACAGAGACATTATCGGCAAGGGTAAAAGAATCGGCTTCATTACAGGTTATTAAATTGGGTCCATTGGGGCATTTTGTCCAGTCATCAAGATTAAAAACAGGCCATTTGATTGTACTGGAGCTGATAAAGGTTGGATTATATTCATTCCGGATTGTATTATTATATTTATTATCAGAAGATTGATTTGAGGTAGAGGCATTGCCGTAATAAATGGTTATGTCATTGATTTTTACATCATCTATACGCTTTTCATCAACCCTGACAAATAGTGAAGCAAGATCTCTTGGGGTCTTATTTGAAGATTTTACGACTTTGGTATCCAGGGTAACATCCTTATACGCGAGCCATCTTCTCTGTTCTGCACCACCACTTAGGTATTGTTCCCATAACACCAGAAGCAGTTTATCATTTTTTTCATTAACCCCTTGATATTCCGGTTTGATCCCATCCGGAATCATATCATTGAAGCTGTTTAGACTTGAGTCATATCGCATGAAGGAAACACCATATCCTGCATATTTCCCAGATACTGGCTGGTGCCATCTGAAACAGATTCCCGACGTACCATAGTCAAGATCATCCCCCCATACCGTCTTCACCTGAATGGAATAGCTCAGGTATTTGCTGGTACTGCTCCACTCTTTTGCCAGTTCCTTGTTCTTGGATAAGGGTAAAATCAAACCGCCGATTTGTTTGCTGGGATAGCCCAGAAAAATAATGGTTCCATTGTTTCCCACGGCATAAATCCCTGTCTTGTCACTTCCCCAGACCGAATTAAGTGTCTGGCTGGTTATGCTGGGCACCTCCTGCCATTTGTTTTTGTATGCTGCTCCCCCATAATATAATATGGTTCCACCATCTCCTGCAGCATAGATATAATCGTCTGATGCCCCGTAAATACCGTTAAGATCTTTTTTGGTCGGGCTTGCAATCGACTTCCATGAGTTGGATTTTGTTCCATTGGTGGAGCGTACAATTTTACCCCCATCTCCAACAACATAAATATTGTTTATGGATGATCCCCAAATACCATTGATTGATTTTATTGAAGGAATCAGCTTATAATAGTCGTTATTCTGGGGTTGTTCTTTGAAAATAAATCCTCGGTTCTTCTTCTTCTTAGACCTGTCATACCCAACGCTGAAAAGATGTGTGGTGCTGCCGGAAATGGTTTCCCAGTTGGAACGGAACATCCGGTACATCCATCCACTGTAATCATAGGGTCGCCACATGACTCCCGAGTTTTTTCCATAATACCTCCAGTAGTAACTTGAAGTGGTGGTTGGAGGCACTGGACCCCAATATCTATACCATACGCTGCCAGACCATTTATAGGGGCTTGTTCCATAATCCCCGTAGGCGGTAATGTGGTCCCAGCCGGTTCCATAGACACCATAGAGATCAAACACTGAATAATTGCTGCCAATAGGAAACTTGTACAGGTTGTAGGGAGATGCCATCCGCTTCCAGGCCCCATTTTCATATTCCAGTATTTCACCACTGTTTCCCACAGCGACAATCTTATCCGGGTTGGACGTGCTTGATATGCTGGGCGTTCCCCACAGGCTTTGAAGTGTTTTTGAAGAATTGCTGGTCATTTTAACCCATTTTACTCCATTATGATCTTTCCCGTCATAATGGAGTATGGTCCCATCAGCACCGCTCACAAAAATATTATCCGAGGCATTTCCCCATATTCCATATAAATTTTTATTTTCACTGGCATCATCGATATCGTCTTTAGATACCAGTTCAGCCACATATCCCGAACTCTGGGAGACTCCTGAAAAATTCTGAAAAGTTACATAATTACTGCTATTCCACTTTTTGCCAAACTCTGTTTCAACTTCATGGGTGGTGATGGTTTTTAAATCTTTTTCTGGAATTTTTTTATTCGGAGTAAATTCCCAGTTTGTAAGTTGTGTATGGCCTTTTTTCTCATCATCAAAATCATCCTGTTGTCCCGGCCCGCTGCCACCAAGATCCAGCGCAACCGGACTATTTGCAGGAATAATCATCTCCTCTGTCAGATAGATATTAAATCCAACCCCCTGATTTGAAGAAACGATCCCAGACCCCAAATCGCCATCAGAATAGATTAATACCTGTTTTTCCATTACGATACGCGAAGATGCTGTAATAGTAAGGGGTAACGCTCCGTTTTTAATTGGTGTTATGCCCGAAAGGACAACGGAACCTGGTGTTCTTTCATTGTATCGGTATGTTCCGGCCAGGTCTTTCTCATCTTTATATATTTCAAACGTACCATTTCTTGTTGGAAAAACATCCTTCAGGCTATTTGATGTGGCAATGGTAATAGAACCGTTTTCTGAAACAGTTTGAGTGGAAGGCGGTGAAAACGAAAGATGAACACTTGTGTTTTGGGAAATTGTAACCCCTTTGTTCAGGGTGATGGCAAATTGATCAGAAGCAAGCCCCGTCCCCAGGGTCACCTTCCCTCCAGAGTAGGTATAAAAATCATTGTTGATTTTTACAATGCCGGATGTGGGTAAAGCTGCTTGAAACCCTTGTGGAAATTTCCCCAAAACCTTCAGCGTTACGTTTGTTGCATTGGAGTAATTGGCAGATGAAACAAACCAGTAAGGATTTACTTTTAATCTAAAAGAGCCGTTATTGTCTTTGAGGGTAACCTGTTCTTCATGAAGTGCTTCAAGACGGTTGAATTTAGCGGACAAATTTCCCGCGGATCGGTATTGTCCGGCAGCATACCTGATCCCGGCTTCTGCCAATTTGGTTGCCCGAAGTTCTATACTATGTTCTGCAACCTGAGTATTTGAACTGCTAAACATCAGCAAGACCCCGGCCCCCAAGGACATAAAAACAAGCATTACCAGGATAGTTATCAAAATCGAACCTGTTTCTGATACGTTTATCTTGTTATGCATTTAAATTTTCCTTTACGCCACGATTTATGCGCTTTTATTATGATGTGGGTCCATTTACCATATTATTGTAAAAGGGGTTTACTTCAACCGAGAAAACCCTGGATGTATTTTTAATGGCAACATTCAAATTGATAATTATTTTTAAAAGCCCGGTAAGACTATTATTTGATTGAACAGCCCAGTTGTTGCCATCTATATCTTTAAAACCAAGTGAAAAGGAATTCACATTATCCATTAACACGGATCCTAAATTGTTTTTGTCCGGAATTGCGTTGGCCCTGATAATTCTTATTTTATCATCCACCAGAGCCACCCCAAAGGCCTGGCCATCTCTTCTATACCGGATGGAATTGGAATGAATTTCATATATTTCATCAAGATTTTTTGTTTCATGAAAAAGCCGTCCCAAGGCAATATTTGTTTTTTGAAAAACGTCTGTATTGGCTTTGGCCAGCATGAATCCATCAACACCATATACCAGAAAAGTGCTCGCTCCAAGGCCAATAAAGCCTAAAATGATCAGTACTGCAATCAGCTCAAAGAGCGAAAAACCTTTTTGATGAACATATTTCAAATATTCTCGCTTCAAATCAGTTCCCCAGTATGGTTATCAATTTGCTGTTATTTTTGGCTGCAGTAACCTTAACATACATGGTACTGCCCACTGCTGTTATTTCGTTCACCTTTCGATTGGCATCTGGTGCACTAAAATTTATGTACTCACCTTTTACCCCAACACCGGTCAATCCTGAAATTTTTTTCGAAAGATCTTTTTCAACATAAAAACTGATGGCCTGGGATGGATTGTTTTCCAGTTTTGCCCTGTAATCTGCATTAACGATTTCAATAGCATTCAGTACAGAATAATTATCACCCAATATCTGCAACGGTTGTCCGCTTTGTTTGAATGCAGTCCCTAGAAATGTTATCATCACCAGTCCTGCGATACTGATCATGATAATGGAGATAATAACTTCAATCAGGGTGAATCCATTTTTGTTCATTCGATAAATCCTGTTTCCGGAGAAATTACGATGGTTCTTTGATTTCCCGAATTATCAGTTAACTTTATTGATATATCAGCCGTTAAACGGATTAATCCCGTTGTGGCGGACAATGGATTTAAAAATACAACGGTTTTGCCTGTAGTCCAGAATGGCACACCACTTTCATCATAGGCAATGGTCAATTTAGATTTGGACGCACTCCCCACCAAAAGTGTTTTGATATCCACCTTCATCAGACTCGTTTTGATTCTGTCCTCTGTTGTGTTTTCAGGGCTTGCAGTGCCACCGGGAGGAAGCCTTCTGTTTGAAGCCCATTTGCTTGTTTGACCATTATCACAATTAAACAGCCAGTATTCATCCAAATTTTTATTTATTCGAACACCCCACACAGCAGTGTCGCTTTGCATGGATTTTGATTGAGCATATCGGATATGTGACTTAAAAATGGATTCTATTGAATAAATTTCTGAGTTGCCCAGGTTCATTCGACTGACCATAACACCTGACAGTATTCCAAGGATAATCAGAACTGAAATGATTTCTACAAGGGTAACGCCACTGTCATTGTTCACAAATTGGAAATTTGAAATCGCTTTATCTGAATAAGGATGTATTAAAATGTTAATATCCACAAGAAGATCTCCCATTTTATGAATCAATCTTACTTGATAAAACAAATCATTTCAAGAATATTATGGTATTAAGGTATTAAAAATGATTTTATTTTAATAATTTAATAATAAATATTTGCATTTTCGACAATTTCTGATTCCCTGTATCAGGCCTGTTTGTAGACTTTTTCAGAATGTTTCCGAAATCTGTTTCAGGAACATCAGAGCCCAGCAGTGCTTTTGTGCGACTTATGGAATAGTAAAACCTTTTGATAAGTCTATTTATCGGAAATACCAGTCCTGGTATTTCCGATAAATGGTCGAATAACATTCGTGTTTTATACCTTACGAGATGTCCCTGACAATACCACTGACCCCATCGCTTTTTAGGTCAGTATCTAATATCTGAGAAACAGATATCTCGACATCTTTTCGCACCCCTTCTTTGAGTTTTAATTTACATTTTATTTTACCGGAGCGCCCTTTGTTATTTTTAATTTTATTAAACAAAGTATTAAAGTGGGGAATGTATTTGTCGTCAAGATAGGATATAATATTGGTGCCGATGATTTCTTTTTCATTTCGTGCCAGAAGGGTGCACATGGCATTATTAATAATTTTGAATTCCCCGCGAAAATTAATTTCATAATACCCTTCTTCAATACCTTCTAAGATAATGTGGTATTTTTTTTGAATTATTTTAAAATCCTCTTCTGCTTGTCGTCGCTTTTTTATACTTGACGAAACATGGGAACCAAAAACAATAAACAATGTACTTCCAATCAATTTTTCATAAAATTGAAGTTCGGTTCCGATGAAAAGCAACCTTAAACTCAGATCCGGTGAATCCAAAAAACGAAGCAACACAGTAAAAAACCAGAAAAAAAACGCCATGCCAATAGCAAAAGCCAGCATAGAATCTCCTATCCGTTCATCGATAGTCTTTTTTTTCTTCCCAAACACCTCATCATAAGTTAAGGCCATGCTTTCTCCTAATTTTTTAACTTTTCAATTAAAATCGTGTGGTTTAAAAGCCTATAATTTGATAGTTCATTAATAATAGTACTGATCCTATGTTGTTTTGATAAGAGAATTAGGGAGATAATCATTGA
>CAYWGN010000236.1:0-7654 GCA_964457495.1 uncultured Desulfobacula sp. | reverse complement strand
TTTCGTTCTCTGGTGATACTATTCTGTCTATCTTCAACTATTGTAAACCTGTATAAACTTGATAAGGTAAAATCATTTGCAAATTCATATCTGAATCCAGGCTGGATATTAAAGGTTAACTCCTCTGTATCTGCCTGGTTTTTTCTTTCATTTTCATTGAGATAACAGGAAGCATCAAGTGTAAAAACAAATTTTTCTGTCAGTTTTCCATAAATATTTCCTGCAATGGAAGACCGCTGCACTGCACCATTGGTTCCGGAAGCGCCCCGCATGTCCCGGGAAAGAGACAGGCCCATATCATAATAAAGGCCATTATATTTCAGGCCCGTGGAAATCAAACCGCCCCAGGTATTGTCATCCTGCTCAGGAGATACCACATCACTTACCAGCGTCCCTGTACCTGTTAATGCCTGCCGGCTTCTCAAGCCCTCTGTTGTCTGGGAATAACTGCCACCCACCAGGCAATAAATATTGTATAGCTCTGTGATATCCTTTGAAAATCCAGTAGAGAATTGGAAGATGTCGGATATATATTCCTGGAACAAGGTCGATGTAAAGACTGCCCCCGGCGTAATGGTTTGAATATCTGTCGTATAGCGAAGATAGTTAAAATTCAAAAGCCCTGTTGTGTTCTTGAATGTTCTGGACAGGTTTTTTGAGAACGAAATATCAACACGAAAATCATCATTGTCTTCAGTTCTGTTGATCTCTTCTACTTTAACCAGCCCGTAACCCAGTGTGATATCACCCTTTGTGGTTTCTGAAAAAAGATAGTCCGAGGAAAGAGAAAATCGCGCAGTCTCTCTGTCACCAGATAACAAAAGGCCTGTTGTATCCGATTCCCGGTCCCGTCTGGAATCCTCGGAATATTGGGCTTGCGCCCCAACTCCCAGTTTTTCCGTGACTCTGTAATTTACATTACCGGAAAAAAACTTATCCAGAGAATCCAACCCATCAAAATCCAGATACAATGACTTGTCGAGCCGTGCGCTAAAGACGGCATCAATCACTTCAGTTTTATGTTTAATGGCCAGACCACCAGAAATAGTAGTTATAAGATCTGCTTCCTCATTATTTGATGAAAACAGAATATTGTCGGAATACTCCTGCTTAAAGAAGACAAAAGGGACAATTTTCGTGGGATCTGCTTTTACTGGAAATACATCACCCAATAAAATAACAACCACAATAATTGTAAACCCGAACCATTTCATGATTTCTCCTATCGAACCACGATTACATCGCCCCTTTCGAGCATGATATTCTGATCAAGGTTCACACCTTCTGAAACCTCTTTATAATTAAAATTAAATATTTGTGTGTTTCCATTTATTTTTCGAAAGATTCCAATCTCCTTTTCCCGGGCAAAGGAATTTAAACCGCCTGCCACAGCCAGGGCCTGAAGAACATCAATATTCCTTCTGATTTCAAACCGGCCGGGATGATTCACCTTCCCGATCACATAAATCATCATGCTGTTGGCCTTAAGAACGCTGATGGACAAAATAGGATCTGGAATAAATTTTTCCAGTTTTCCCATCAATTCTTTTTCAAGTTGACCAATAGACTTGCCTTCAACCACAAGCTGCCCGATCAGAGGAAACCGTACCGTGCCGTCAGGCAAAACAACCAGCTGCCGCGTCAAATCAGCATTTTTCCATACACCAATATCAAGCACATCTCCTGCGCCGATTTTATAGTTGTCAGCAACTGCACCTGAAACCACTGCAAGGAAAACAAACATGGCAACATTGAATAAAATACATATCTTTGATTTCATAAAAAATCACTCCTGAACTTAGGCAATTTTATTAAAATTTACCATGAAGAACATGCCTTTCATGGTAAATAAAATATAAACTCTGAAGATGTCAACAAAATTACCATAACCACACTTTATTTCGCAATATTTTATCACTTAAAAAACAAAGCCGGGTACCATTTTAAAGGTACCCAGCTTTATAATTTAAACATACGATGTTTTGAGCTAAGCTTGCAGTATAGCCAATTTGCTCACATTTTAACTACTTTTGAGTTTTACGTCTGAACCCAACAAGGCCGGAGCCGAGTAAAAGCAATGCAGTTGGGATGGGAACTGGGTTAACATTTGCAACACGAAAAGTTGGTGACCAACCAGGGGGATCAAAATTCAATTCATACTGAGGCGAACCTCCAACTTGGGAATAGTCATATTGATAATCTAGTATGCCGCCGGCAATTGTAAGATAAAAACCGAATTGATTGGTGCTACCTAAGTTAATACTTCCAAAATTACCAGATGCCCACCAATCTGAACTAACTTTATTAAAAAATATTGAATCATTAAAAATAGACGAATCCAGGACTTTTAAATAATTACCACTATCAAAAATACCGAACTCAAAAATACCGCCTGCCGGATTCTGAATAGCATGAAAAGTAAAATTCATTGAAGACCCTGGAGGTATAAATGGCTCCCAGGCCCCACTGTAATCATTTACCACAGTTGGAGCTGCAGACGCAGGTTGAATTGATAATAAAAAACTGCATGCAATCAAGCATGCGACAACAAATACAAACAATTTGCGCATAAAAACCTCCTTTCTATATAAGTATAAATAAAAATGCTGAAAAAATCATCTGTCACCTACTATGTGTCAATTACTAAGATAACCTTTTTAACAGGAATCTCACGCTCCACATTATAAGGATTTAATAATTTTTTCATATCAACTATTAATCAATATGCAAACGAGACATGATAATGCAAGATTTATACCGCAATCACAAGTTTGCAGAATAGTTATTTTTCTTTTTTAAACAAAAATTATTTTATAAATTCAGATGGTTATGAATATAGGTAGTTTTACCTATATTGCCTTTATTACTTTTTTTACCTATTTTTGTAACATAAATTACCCATAATTGTAGAAAAAATTATTTATCGTTTATAATATTTTTCATACAGCATAGCCCCATACTGTCGTCCTAAAAATTCATTATCACCGGCAAGGGCTTTTTTCAAATTCACCTCCGCTTCGAGTCCCTTTCCCAGATCATGGCAAATCACACCAAAGTGATAGCAGATCACATCATTATCCGGCATTTTTTCAATGGCCTGGGAAATCTTATCTTCAGCTTTTGCAAGATCCCCTTTTTTATAATAAATCCAACCCATGGTATCCTGTACCAAAGGCGAACCGGGGTTCAGGGTTTCAGCCTTTTGAGCAAGGGTCATCGCCTCTTCAAGAGACGCTTTGGACTGCCCCTTTTCTGTTAAAAGAAAGGCAAGATTATTGGCGGCTGACCAGGAGTCTGGGAAATGAGTCAGGAACTCCCGGTAAACTGCCATGGCCTTTTCATTTTCCCGGCTCAGCTCATATATATTGGCAAGGGTCAGCCACGCAAATGTGTTTTTCGGATCCAGATCCAGGGCATCCCTGAATTTTTCAATGGCTGCCTGTTTTTTCCCCTGCTTGAGATAAAGCTGGGCTATGGATGTGGCAAACACAGAAGACTGGGGTGATTTTTTACTCCCGGTTTCAAGTTCTTCTATGGCCTTGTTTATCTTGTTCTGCCTGGCAAAAGCCAGGGCTGTTTTCAAATATCCCAGGGGCACATCTGGTTTTTTATTTTTGATAAAATCATACTGTGCCAGGGCATCCTCGTGTCTGTTCAAGGATAGATAAAAATCACCAAGGCTTGCGATTGAATCAAGATTGTCCGGCTCAAGCCTTATAATCTCTTTCAGATCCGCCTCTACAGCAGCAGTATCCTTCTTCATAACATTCACTCTGATCCTTGCCTTTAAAAGCTTTACAGAATCAGGCAATGTCTTCAAAGCGTTTGAAAGAATATCAAGGCTAAGGCCATAATCCCGGCTTAATGCATAGGCATTGGCAAGACCTATAAGCCCTTCAATATCTCCCGGGTTTTCACTTATTACAGCCCGAAATTTTGCAACGGCCCCGGGACCGTCTCCGCTGACAAGATACATCTTGCCCTTGAGACGGTGGGCATCAATATTCTTGGGATCATCCTCAAGGACCTGATCAATCAGGATTTCGGCATCACTGGTTCGTTTCTCCAGCAAAAGCAGGTTGGCAAGATTGATTTTTACTTTGATCATATCAGGCTTTGACAATTGGTCTTCCAGGGACAGAAATTTGCGTAAAACATCCTCAGCCTTTTTAATCTCTTTTTTCTTGAGATATATTTCACTTAACAAAGCAGAATACCCATAATTTGCCGGCGTTTTTTCAATGCCTTTTTCCACAATCTCAATACCCTGATCCAGTTCACCGCTCCTTATCAGCAGAACAGCCACTGCCATGGTGTTTTTTTCATTTTCATGATCTGCTTCAATAATCTTATTTAAAATAATCCGGGCCTCATCCTGCTTTTGGGTTTCAATATACAACCTGGCAAGGTTAAGTTTCAGGCCAATATTTTCCGGCGTGATTTCAATAGCTTTTTTTAAATATGTTTCAACGCCCTTTAAATCACCTTCCTGACCATGATACTTGGCAAGTGCCATAATCAAAGCAAGGGATTCGGGGTGTTCTTTCATCCCTTTATTCAGCACATCTCCTGCCATCTTGTTCTTTTCTGTGGCTTTGTAATAGGATGCCTGAAGCAGATAAAATTCTGCCTTTTTCATCCCGGCACTTTCAATTATATCGAGCATGTCCCCGGCTTTCTCAAATTTTTTTTCAGAAAAATAAACACCCGCTTTTAAGATCCTTGCATCCACGTTGTCAGGATCAATCTTCAAAATCTCATCCGCCTGTTCCATAGCACGTTCCAATGCCCTGCCGGAAAGAAACATTTTTCCAAGGTCAAGCCGTCCATCAATTAAACCCGGATCAAGCTGAACCGCCTTACTGATAAAGCCAAAGGCTTTTTTCCCATCTCCAAGCGAAAGCTCAGTCTTACCCAGCATATAATACCCCTGGGCAAATTTGGGATCTATCTGGACAGCGTTTTTAAACTCAAGCCTTGCCTTGACATAATCACCTGCTTCAAAAAGGGAGTTGCCTTTTGAGAAAAAAACCATTTTCTTTTCATCCGGGGTCCCACAGGAAGCCAGCAGGAATATAACCGACAGAACCAGCATAATTCCTGGTTTATTAAATTTTTCTATCATTTAAAACTCCATTAAATAAACCCTTTTAATGCAATCACAAAAAAGGCAGCCAAAAGGCTCTTATCAAGGAACTTATCCTCCTGGCGAAGCTCGCCCAAAAGGACATCATAACTGAAAAATAGAATTAAACACTTTGCTATCACCAGTTTGATTTGAGGATTTTCCAAATGAACACTGGGAAGATTCGGGAATACAATAATCACAATAAAAACCAGAAAATCCAGGGGATTGAGCTTAAACCCTTTCTGACGTTTTGTCAGGTTCAATGTTAAAATCACAAAAAGAACAATACTGATAAAAGCCATATTATTGACAAATATCATCCTTCCCGTCATCCAGGAAGAAGCTCCTGTTGTTGAGAAATAAAGCACCATAGGGATGGTGCAGTAAAGAGCAACCCTGAGCACGTCCTTTTTGATTTTCGGCTTAAACCTTTTTGCAGCCAGTATCAGGGCACTGAAAAAAACAGCCCCATAAGACATGTATTGCGGTATGTTTTCAGGAACAATGCACTGGAAAAAAAAGCCGATGACCAGCCCCCATTTCAGGACAGTAAATAAAACCCTGATGGACAGGCGTTCACCTGCAAAAGCCGCCAACACACTTTTGGAACCTATATATTTTCCTTCATCATTCCTGAACTTGAATTGTTTTTTCCTGGCAATTTCAAACAAAATAATAATAGTTCCAGCCAGGGCAATGAAAACAATCAGGTTTGACCAATTTGAATAAAACCTTAACACAAAGGCAAAACTGATAAATAATGCCTGCAGAAAATAAATAATAAAAACGGATTCAGAATGGTACAGCCCGAGCTTCAAAAGCTTATGATGAAAATGATTCTTGTCTGCCTTAAAAGGGGAATGACCCTTTGATATCCGCTCCACCATCACTGTCAATGTATCCAGGATGGGAAATCCGATTAAAAACAATGGGCTCACCTGACTGTAAGGTGTATTGGATTGAGTCAGCACCAGGGTAAAAACAACACAGAGAAATCCCAGCATCTGGCTGCCCGCATCCCCCATAAACACCACAGCAGGATGGGTATTGTATCTTAAAAACCCTAAAATAGCCCCGGCCACTGCCATGGACATGATGGCTATGGCCATATTCTCACACCGGTATGCAAAAAAACCAATGGTCACAAAACTCAAGATAGAGATGCCACCTGCCAGGCCGTCCAGGCCGTCAGAAAGATTGATGGCATTGGTCACCCCAACAATAAACAAGATCGTCAGCGCCACTGAAACAAAAAAAGGCAGGACAAACCCGACTGGAACCAAATTGCCAAGAGATTCCATCCTGATACCGCCATAAAAGATCACCACAAGAGCCCCGGCAATCTGTACCAGAAATTTGTGAATGTATTTCAAATTCTTAACATCGTCCACCACCCCGAAAACCACTATCAGGGTGCACCCGATATGGATAGCCCGTACAAGATTATCCATGGGTACCCAGAAAAGCACAGGGATAATGGCTCCCAGAGCCATACAGATCCCTCCACTCCTTGGCATGGGCAGCACATGAACCTTTCTTTCTTCAGGCTCATCCACAAGATTTATCCTGAAGGCCATGCTTTTTAAAACAGGAATAAGAGCAATCGTCAGGAATAACGATAAAATAAAGGCTGTAAATAGATTCATTTTTTAAAAGTTTTTTTCACCATGAAGTGCATGAAGGACATGAAGGGGTACACGCCCCAGGCGCGATTATAGAATAAAGCTTTTTAGACCTTGCTTTAACAGCACCCGCAATCCAGTTGAATTTCTTTATATTTAACCGGCACAAGGATACTCCAATCTCTATCCTTTACCGGTTTTAATCGGCGCTTTCGGTCAGACCCTGATAGCATACCCTGATAGACCTGATAGCTGATAGCTATAGACCGGTAACTATTTCTCAACTTCTTTCTTGCAGGGTATTTTTGATCCATCCTGGATCTCGTCGCATTGGCAATACTGCAATCACATAAGCAATATTTTTAAGGATCTCATAATAAACAGCATAGGGAAAACGTTTGGCAAGCATTCGATAGAGTCCATATTTTTTATTATGAACACCAGCATAAATAATCAAAGATTCGATATCAGATATCAAACTATCCCAAAAATAATCTCCAACACCCGCTTCTTGTCTGTCATAGAATATTTTACCACTATTCAAATCGTCAGAGACTGTTTCAAGAACTACGACTTCTTTAATTTTCATTCTATTTTAGATGTTTTCAGCATTTCAATTGAAATAAATTCAGACTCGCTATTTTTAATCTTCTCTTTCCTCTGTTCGAGAATACTCTTATGCCACTCAGGCGATTCGATATCAATTTTCTCATACAAAAGTGATTCCCAAATAGACTCCATCACTTGAAGTCGATCTTCTGCACTCATTTTTTTTATATCCAGGGTATTCATAAGGTTCTCCCTCTAAAATTCTTAGAAATAGTATAGCATGTTCGCAGAATTATTCAAGCTACCATGACTGTCTGTGTACCAATAAATTCGGTTTCAAACTTTGGAGTACCAT
>CAYWGN010000235.1:0-7688 GCA_964457495.1 uncultured Desulfobacula sp. | reverse complement strand
TCGATTTTCGATTAAGTAAGTAAAACTATGCGTTTCCTAAATCAAGAGTCCTGAATTTAAGGTTCTTCCTGATTCTAACTCAAAAATTAAAAAAATATCTTTCTGAGCATTCAATGCTTCTTCTATAAAAGCTTTTTCTGTTTAAGTGATCCATTTCTTTTTAAATGTATTGAAAATATTTTTTTCTATGTGACATTAATATTCATAATTGATAGCAAAAGGGAGCCTTCACCTATTTGCCGCAATACATCGATGGAAAACAGGCCAAACATTTTTCAAATGTTCATTAATGTCAAAGAGACCCTCCGAGAGGTTCGAAATTATTGCAACAGGCATAATCATTCCTATAAACATAATAGCTGCGGTCGTGGGAATTACATCTTCACGAATCGATCCGTCCTGTCTTCCTTCTTCTATAATCTTTTGAACCATATCCAAAAAAATCATTATAATTTCAGAAACCTTTGCCTTTCGTTCAGGACTTCCTGTGTAAATTCCATCAGCAAAAATAATATATGGAATGGCCCTGTTTTCATTCAACATAAAGGCCTGTTTTTTTAAAAGCAACTGGAGTCGATCAAGTGCTTCTGGCGTTTTTTTCCTGGCCTGGGTGATATTCTTCAGGAATCGGTTTTTGATCAATTTCAAGACACCGTCCAAAATATCTTCCTTGCTTTTGAAATGACTATATATAGCCGAAGGTACGATGCCTACCTGTTCAGCTATCCCTGAAATACTCAAAGACTGAACCCCCTTAGATCCTATAAGATCAAGAGCAGCTTTTATAATCTGGTTTTTCCGAATAGCTGTTTCTGTCTTTTTAGCTCTCAATTTATTTCCTCCATTATACAGAAATGTGATTTGTCATTATTAATGAGTGATTTAAAGAGGCTATTGTTCAACTGCCACAGGTTCAGCAGGGCTCCAACCTCCGCCAAGGGCCTTATAAAGACGAATCAGGTTAGCAGTAACCCTTGCATTGCTTACAGCCAAATCATTTTCAGCAGCAAACAACATACGCTGCCCATCAAGTACATAAATAAAATCCTTTAAACCGTTTTGGTATAATAATTCGGCTATGTTTTTAGATTTTCGGGCAGCAATAACCGTTTTTATGAGCGCTTCCCGGCGGTCCAATTCCCGCGCATAAGCAACTATGGCATTTTCAGCTTCTTCAAGGGCCTGCAGGATTGCTTGTTCATACGCAATGAGCGCCTGCTCCTGTCTCTCGTTCTGTATTTTGATATTACTTCTTACGCTGCCGGCATTGAAAATGTTCCACTGAAATTTAGGCCCGATACTCAACAATCGGCTCATTTGATCAAAAAGGCTGGATGCATCCATGGCGGAAAATTGCAATATTCCATTAAATGTAAACCGAGGATATAAATCAGCTTTTGCCACGCCTATGCGTGCGGACTGGGCTGCCAACTCGTGTTCGGCCTTACGGATATCAGGACGTCTTCTGATCAGGTCTGCTGGAATTCCGATAGCGATCTCCGGCGGAGCAGTGGGTATATAGAATGTGTTACCAAGAATATCGTTTAACGAACCAGGCTTTTTCCCCGTGAGAACGGCAAGGCGGTTCAAGGCTTGATGCAAATCCGACTGAATCGGCGGAATCTGGGCCTGGCTGGCTGCAAGATTGAATTTGGCCTGTTCCACTGCTAATGAATCAGTTAGCTGCATGTCAAAACGGTCCATTACCACTTTGAGTATTTTCTGCTGTGCTTCAACAGTATCTTTTGTCAGTTGTAAGCGATTTTCAAAGGATCGCATTTCTACATAGTTCAATGCAATTTCTGCAACCAGAGAGACCTGAACATTTCGCAGCGCTTCAATGGATGCCTGCATATCAGAGCTTGATGCTTGAATACTATGACTGACCCTGCCGAAAATATCAATTTCCCAGGCAGCATCAAATTCGGTTTTGTATAGTTCGTCTGTCTGCTTTTCTCCCTCTTTGGTTTTGATTGCAGACCCTGAAGTGTTCAGCATTGGAAAACGAGCAGCAGTCTCAATGCCTCGTTTGGCCCGAGCTTCTCGAACCCTGGATCGAGCCTGATCCAAATCCATATTAAAGGAAAGTCCTTGATCCACCAGTTTGTTCAGGGCGGGGTCGTTAAAAATCTGCCACCACTGGCTGATCTCAGCCGGGGAAGCACTCAGTCCGTATTCAGGCGATTGCTGCCATTGGTCCAGATTTCCGGGAGACTCTGGTGGACTATAATTCAGTCCTCCCGTGCATCCAGTCAAAAATAAATTTATAGTCAAACCTGAAAAAATCAAGGCGATTTTTATTTTATATTTCATAATTTTATATTTCATATTAGTTCCCTGCTTGTTTGATCTCATCAAGCGGCTCATCTGACACCGTTGCTATTTTTTCAACTATCCCAAAGTCTGCCAGGATCAGATACATACACGGGATTGCCAATAATACCAGCACCGTACTCGCCATCAGACCAAAAGTTGTGCTGATAACAAGGGGAATCAATATTTGGGCCTGAAGACTCTTTTCAAACAGCAAGGGCATAAGACCGGCAATGGTGGTGGTTGAAGTTAACAGCACTGCCCGGAATCTATCTCGGCTTGCCTGGGAGGCAGCTTCGGATATGGAGAGACCTTCTTTTCTGGCTTTTTTCAGGAAAAGAACCAGCAGGATCGAATCATTGACCACGACCCCTCCAAGGGCGATAAAGCCCAATAAACTCGGCATGCTGATGGGCACACCCATAAGACCGTGCCCCAAAACAACACCGATTAATGCAAAGGGGATGGCCACCATCACTATGGCAGGCTCTGTGAAACTTCGGAATTGAAAACTCAGCAGAATAAAAATTCCGATAAGCCCGATAAGCATGGCACCAAACATGGATTTTTGAGTGGTATTTGTTTCTTCAAGAGAACCGGCAATGGTCAACTTCAAATCAGGATACTTCATATTAAAATCGTCAAGGTAGCTTTTTTGAAAAAAGAGTATCAATTCTTTGGTGTTGATCTGGCGCGTATCCACGTCTCCGCGTAAAGTCACTGTCTTCATACCGTTGAAGCGTGCAATGCGAGCCCACCCGTTGTCCATATTCCAGACAACTACCGATTTTAGGGGGACCTGACTGCCATCATTCAAAACAAGAATAAATTTTTCAATATCTTCCAGACTGTTTCGATCCATACCCGTTAACCGGACATCGATTTCATATGATTCCGAACCGACCTGGATCTCATCGGCCACAAGCCCTTGAAATGCAGCCCGCAGCTGACGTCCGATATCCACGGCAGTGATGCCGATACCATAAGCCTCTTCCCGCATCTGCATGCGGAGTTCAGGTTTGCCGGGTCTGAGATCATCAGCAAGGTTCACCACGCCTTTAAATTGGCTGAACCATCCTTTTAACGCTGTCACGGCCTCTTTCATTTCAATCAGGTTTTTTCCCCGCAATCGTATTTCAATGGGACGTCCCCCAGGCCCAAAACCGGGTTCGCTCAAGGTCAAACTGACTATATCCGGCAGCTCACCGATTTCTTTGCGCCAATAGGCTAGGTATTCGTCAATGGTACCTGATCGCTTTTCCGCAGTCAACAGATCCACGGTGATGGTGGCCACATGGGATCCTTTTTCAAAAGCTTCTGTATTCAGATTGTACTGGACATAAGCGTTTTGGATCAAATCCTGTTGGCCTGATTGATGGGGTTTAAACTTTTGGTTGGTTTGATCCAAAGCCGTCAGGATATGTTTCACCATGGATTCGGTGCGTGAAAAAGGCGTACCCTGGGGCAGCAATAATCGTGTCACCACAATATCGCCTTCCAGATCTGGAAATCCCTGAAATTTTATTTTCCCGGATGCCACCAACCCCAACGAAAGAATAAAGACTCCGATCACTGTTGCTATGAATAGGTATCTTCTTTTCAGCAGCACATCCACGGTCTTGCCAACCAGACGTTCGCGCATCCAGGAAAAGAAATTATCAAAGCGCTGCCGAAAGGGGTTTGTTTTGACCGGGTCAAATTTATGCATGGAATGATTGAGATGGGCCGGAAGAATCCAAAAGGCTTCGATCAAGCTGACAGCCATGATCAGGATCAGCATCATGGGCACCACCCGCAGGACTTTCCCGATTTGACCTTCAATAAATGCCAGGGGTCCCAGAATACAAATTGTGGTCAGAAAAGAAGCTGTAACTCCTGCGGCCACTTCTTTAACACCCTCTACTGCTGCAGCAATGGGTGACTTTCCTGCCTGTCGTTTGGCCATGATATTTTCCGCAATAACAATGGCATCGTCCATCAGCAAGCCAATGGCCATGAGCAGCCCCACCATAGTGAACATATTGATGCTCAGGCCCAGATGGGGAACAATAATGAAGGCCCCTAAAAAGGAGACGGGCAGCCCCATGGATACCCAGAAGGAGATTCGAATATTAAAAAACAGCCACATGGTTACAAATACCAGTAACAGGCCCTGGATGCCATTGCTTATGAGCATCTTCAACCGATCCGAAAGAATGGTTGTCTGGTCCTGAGTGATTGTCAGCTTCACCTGGGGATGGCGTTCACGTTCATCTGTTATAAAGCTCTTGACCTTGGCGGCCACGCGGATGGAGTCCTGTTTATTTGTTTTCTCAATATTCAAAAGAGCGCTTCGTTGTCCTCCTGCCATGATGATATCTTCGTCAAGCTCAAAAATATCTTCGATTTTGGCAATATCTCCTAAACGGATCTCTCCGCCCTCCGGGGTTGCCAGAATTATCAATTTTGATAACGCCTCTGGAGTCGTTCGCTGACCGACAAACCGCAGCAGAATATCCTGCTCCCGGGTTTTAATGCTGCCCAGGGGCATGTCCTTGCTTTGGGCAGTGATCTTGTCCGCTACCTGGGCTGCACTGAGGCCCAGCCGGCGCAATGCAGCATCAGACAGGGAAACCCTTAATTGATGGTCGGAAAAACCGGCAATGTTAATCAATGAAATTCCGGCTTCCTGCATCCGGTCTTTCATATCTTCACAATATGCCTTGAGATCCGGCACGCTCATGGGACCTGAAACCAGCAAAGACATAACCGGATCGGTCCGACCGAGTTCTGATATGAC
Source organism: uncultured Desulfobacula sp. (assembly GCA_964457495.1). Taxonomy (GTDB): domain Bacteria; phylum Desulfobacterota; class Desulfobacteria; order Desulfobacterales; family Desulfobacteraceae; genus Desulfobacula. Next base: position 2,596 of record CAYWGN010000235.1, on the reverse strand, counting down.
AGGATCTTCCACTTCCTCTGGAAAATCATCAATGCCATTGATTTCTGTTTCAATATCCCGGATAAAGGTCTGAATATCTCCAACTGCGGCCATTTCAACAATGATCGAGGCAAACCCCTCCCTTGCATCGGAGCGAACTTCTTTTACAAAATTAATTTTATCAATAGCATCTTCCACCCGCTGGCAGACCACCTCATCAATCTCTTCTGCCGTGGCACCAGGATAGATAATATTAATTTCAACTTCACTGGGGGCAAAATCAGGCTGGGTTTCACGAAGAATACTTGGCAGACTTAATGCGCCGGCAATAAGAAATATGATCATCAACAGATTTGCCGCCGTAGGATGGCTGGTAAAAAAACGAATCATTGGTTCACTCCCGTTGCCTGACTTATATCCATAAGACGTTGCCTCAGGGCATCATCAGGTATGGACGACACTTTCATACCGATTATGGCAGGTGAGGGATCAGACACGACGACCATTTCATTGCCAGCCAAGCCAGACTTGATCACAACAAAATCCGACTGGACAAAATCCACAGTCACTTGCTTTTTATTAAGTCGATCCTGTTCATCAACAACAAACACAAAGTTTCCATGTAATGCTGACCTTGGCAGAACAATGTGTTTCGGTCTCACCTGGCCCTGAAGTTCTACTTCACAGAACATCCCGGGCATTAACACGGGATGTTCTCCAGGAACGGCTTGCTCATAGGGACGGTCAACCGCGACCACAACCCTGATCTCCCGAGTTTGTGAATCAACCACTTCTCTGATTCTATCTATTCTGGCCTTCCATTCCGTTGACCAGTCTCCATTTTGCTGACGGAGCAGAACTTTTACATCAATGAATAATTGCTTGATTGCATCCGCACCTATTCCGGATTGAAATTTTTCTCGTCTTTGTTCATTTATAAGATTGCGCAATTCTTGGATCTGGAATCGAGCTTCGACCTCGGTCACGGCAGTGCTGTGAATTTTAAAAAGTGATTGATTGGCATGTACAAACTGACCGACTTCAATACTCACATCATTGAGACGACAATCAAAAGGTGTCATTATTACCGTTTTAGAAAGGTTGATTTTTGCCAGATTAAGGTCGGCATGCAAGGCTGCAAGGTTTGCACGCAAGGCCTTTTGCTGTGACGGAAACAAAGAAAGTGCGTTTTCCAATTGTTGAACATTCTGTTTCTGCTGGAGATAATTTTTTTCCTCACGGTCCACCTCATCAAAGGAGATGGCGTTACGTTCCGCTAACTCACGCTTTCGCTTCAACAATTTTAAAGCCAGCGCTATCGAGCGCTGTTCAATTGCAAGCAATTGTTTCGTATTCTCTTTGTCTTCGGCCAGTTTATCAATATTTGCCCGGATTTCTTCAATACTTGCCTCCCGTCGAGCGACCGCAAGTTCGTATTCCGTGGGATCTATCTGAAGCAACACGCTTTTTGCGGCAATCAATTCACCGGATTTCAAACGCGGATGTATGGACAATACAGTTCCATTAATCTCGGCAACAGCCTCCCACACCTGTCCCGGGGTGGCAACCCCGTATCCTTTTGCCCTGGGAATCAATTCAACCAGGGGGGCCTTAATTACACGAAGCGTCCTGGCTGATTCAACCACGGGTTTTTTAACAGGGCTTGCTCGATGCATCAATAATGATGCTACCACCAACGCTGCCACCACAATGGGCAAAAGAGTCAGTAATCGTTTTAAATAAATAATAAAAAAGTTTTTCATGATTCCTATATCCTATGCAGCTTACGTTATTCACTGATGTGGCCCGCTGTCAGGCAAGGCCTTTTTGTTTTTTGGTCTTAAGTTGTTTTCCTTTTTAATATTGAATTATGAATCATAATTCGGTATTAAAAATATCTAATGTTGTCTCTATTGTCAAGTTTATTTTTGTAAAAAAAAGTGTTCACCGGTATTTTAAAGACCCTGCCCAGATGAGATTTGGTAGCCCCAATATGCTTGAATGAGAGTTTGATAGGTAAATAACTGGGGATATGGGGATGTCCTGAATACAATAAATAAGGATTCAAATATTCCTATATATTTTTTTGCGGAAAAGTTCTGCCGGAGAAAAGGGCAGCAGCCGATGCTTGAAAAATCTTCCAGCCAGGTTTTACCGACCTGTCTCGGTCCGGTCAGGAATCCAAGCTTCTTGTTTAGATCTTTTAAAATTATCTATCAACGATTTGACAAAATTTAATTTTTTACATTAAAAAATGTATAATTTTTTTATTTACAAATCATGGTTCAGATGATCCAAGAAAAATATACGGGTCTAAGGTTTTATGAATAAAAGGTGAAGTAGTTATGCATACATTAATTTCCCTTTTGGTTTTGGGATTGTACGACCTGAAATACTTGAGACTATATTTGGTATTCTTAATAATAATGAGGTTCAGCAACCTTTGAGATAGGGATAATTAGCCTTAAGTGCTAATGAACCATCAGAAAAGCAAAACGGTCCATTTTCTGATCATAGTCTGAAAACACGTTGATTGTGTATCCCTGTTGACAATAAAAAGAGGGTTGTTACAACCAGTCAGTCAGAGAGAAACCGAACCCTATACTGTTGACGTGCT
>CAYWGN010000234.1:0-7792 GCA_964457495.1 uncultured Desulfobacula sp. | reverse complement strand
TAACGGCGTGCACTGGTATTTTAAAGACTTAGTTCAGGCAAAATTTGGACACCCCGGAAATCCCTGAAGTCTGCATTGAGAAATGCCATAAGGGTGGAGGGTTTTGACTGTTCTCTCATGAGACTGAAAATATTTCTAAAAAAGCTTAAATATTGGGGCTTGGAAAAATCTGAAATACTGCCTTTCATGTAATGGGCTGCCACCTTTTTAAAATAGGGGGGATCAAAAAAGATCAGGTCGGCTTTTTTACCTGAAGGAAGCGGCCAGGCCAGGTTTTCATGGTCCCATAAAAAAGGTTCTATTTCAGGTCTTGTTTTAACCCGGTCTAAAAGATCAAAAGACCAGCATTGTCTGTTAAAGACAAGACAGGTATCTGCAACCACGCCTCCGCAGGCCATGGGGTCCAGCACAAGATCATTTTCTTTTGTAAAGTAAAAAAGCGTATGAGCAACGAGCTGAGCCGGGATTCTTCCGGGCCAGGGATCGCCGAACCTGTGATCCACATCATTGAAATACCAGTTATCCCATGCCCGCAATCCCCAGTTTAAAGCCTTAAATCGTTCCTGGTCTGTTTTTCTTGAAGAATAACAGACCATACCAGAGGCTGGGGAGCACCATGTTTTTGAGCCATATCAGGGATAGGGGTTCCGCTTTTAAAATCCTGATGAATTTTCTTAAAAAGCTCCTGGTTTTTTGGGGTATATTTTAAAATAGTTTCCCTGTGGATATTTAACCGCTGGGCAATACGAATAAGAGGGATGCCAAGACTGGTCATCACGGCGACCTTAATTTGTGTTGAAAATTCGCGTTGAGCAGTGTCTATTTATTTTTCATTCATCATGCCTTCCCATGAAATTGCGGCTGATATCCAGGGTTATTTTTCTCCATCTTTTGCTGCAATGGGAAATATGTGAGCAAGGAAATCCGGGATGAAATACTTGCCGGGAATCTTTCCCTAAGGATTGAAGGGCTTACTAAAGATTACGGGTGTGATATTATTTTGAGCCGGACCACTTACAATCTTTTAACGGGATCATATAACACGGTGCAGCTTGCACCGGTAAAAGTCAAAGGCAAGAAAGATGAGCTTATTGTCTATAAGTTTTTATCCTGACAATGATTGTTTTCCCGGACCTTGCCGCGCAAATGAAAAGAAGAAATGTTGTCAATACCAGATGTGGTGGTCTATAATTGTTTTTAAAAGCGAGGGCTTGTGAAAGAAGCCATTGGTATTTTCTGTTATTTGACTCCTGATCGATAATACCATCTATAAACGCTATTACTTCAAGATAAATCAGAGAAATTCTTCTAGTTTCATATAAGATTATGATCTGCCCAGAATAATTTTATATTGCCATCAATTCTTGTTAAAGATACCATTTGAATTGTTGAATTTTCAAAAGCTCAAGGATAGTGGTAAGTTATCTTGAGTTTCCGGCTTGAAAAAAAAATTAAAATGCCTGTCAAATGTATCTCCAATAAAGAATATTTTGACAAAATTTTCCTGATTCAATTATATTTTCAGAAAATTTGAATTGCTGAAACACCTTTACAGCTCTTTAAAATCTTGTTACGAATTCTATGTTCGATTTTAAAGAACTGGCCGGATTCAAATTTACAATATTTACTGACTTGTACATTTATTTATCGGGCTGTAAATATACGATTTAGAATGGAGATACAATGAACACACATTTCATCTGTGAAAGCATCATTTCTTCACTGCCATACCCGGTTGTGTTTGTCGATCTTTGTCATGTGATTCAGTACATGAATCCAGCCGCTAAGTATCACTATTACACAGAGCGCGGACATGGTAATTTAATTGGCAAATCCATATTCGATTGTCACTTAAATCCTGCCTCACAAGTACAAATTAAGGCTGCTATTGAAAAGTTTAAAAAGGATGCCAAAGAGTTTTTTCTTGGGGTGACTGATCGTAACCTGCGAGTCTATGTATCACCGGTAAAAAGTTCTGAGGGAGAACTTGTCGGCTACTATGAGAGATTTGAGATGAATCTACAATTGCCCCCAGTCCAACAAATGCATTCACACCGATTTCCCCCACAGATAGACTCTGGGGAAAAAGGTTGATGCTGGTGTTCTACTTTATCCACTGACAAGTTTCATAAATAGTCTTTTCCGATATTCAACTCTTTAATATATTTGGTTGAAAATAAGTCCCTCTTGAAGTTAAGGATAATTATCCCTATTTTAACTATCTGGATGCCGGAACTATCAAGGATATAAAAACTATACTTAATTATTATTTAATAATACCGTCATTGTTCTCTAAAAATGTGAAAAAATATTACACCAACAATTTAGAAAAAATATGATCTTCTTGAATATCAGATCCTAAAGCAAAGGTTGTTGAACCAGTAATCTCAAATTTCATTTTGTTATAGAATGCATTTCCTCTACTATTTTTTTTCCAACTACTCAACCAAATGGATTTAAATGCATTGTTACAGGCATGTTCTAAACATTTCCCCATCAGAAAGGGTCCAATTCCATAACCCCAATATTTCTGCAATGAATATAGCCTGCATAGCTCAATTGCTGGCAATGGGCGAACACAATCCGGAGCTGGACTTTGACAAAGTTTTGCATACCCAACCCATTGATCTTTTAATTTAGCAATATAGAAGAAAGATTCTCGGTCACAAATTTCTGATTTGATTTTCTTCTCTGTAAAGGATTCTGCCACATATTTTTCAAAATCCTGCTTTTTATTTAATGATGCAAATGCTTCTCTGAATGTTTTTTCTGCGAATTTCGCAAGAGAGGATGCATCTGAAGGTCTTGCAGTGTGTAAAGTCGATTTCTCAAATTTCATTATAACCTCTATTATTTCTGATGCCGTTGCAGTGACAAATACTAAAAAGGAATGCTTTTGTCTATGACGGTGGGGAGCTAAACTTTTAAAACAATTCTGAAATAAAAGATATCGATTTTTTAAACTAAAGATTATCCCTGTTTTTAACTATTGGGATGCCGGAATTCTCAAAGATACAAAAACAATCTTTGATTCTGAGAATCCGAGGGCTAAACGTTATAGTTCTCTCCAGGGTTGCATTCAAAAAATTACTTCTTGAAAATCTTAATGATACCGTTTGAATTGTTGATCATTTGAAGAATCCAGATTCATGCAAGTTATCTTGAGTTTCCGCATGAATTCAATAGGACTAAAGTTCCTTGTTGATGCATAGGCGTTGGCAAAGGAATAGAAAATTATCTCCATGCAGAGGGCTATGACATAAAAGGTGTTCGGGACATCGATCCCTGTATGGAAGATGAGAAAATTATTCGAACCGCCTTTTTAGAGAATGGTATGGTTATAACCATGGATAAAGATTTCGGAGAGTTGGTTTACCATTCTTCAATGAAACATAGTGGGGTTTTGTTACTTCGGTTGGAAGATGCTACCGGGTTTGTAATCATCAAGGATTCTATTTGTAATCTTGAATATTTTTTGGACAGAGGATATCAGCCTCGATAAGGTTTTTTATGGTTGTCTACATCTGTTTAAACAGGTGTTCATAAGATCTGCTGACAGCAATGTGTTGGGTTGTCTCGTCAAACCCAATGATCATTTGATTTGTAAAAGAGCGCTTTATAGCCTGTATTCTTTCGATATTGACAATGGCGCTTCTATGGACCCGCCAGAATTGTTTTGGGTCAAGATCATTTTCAAGCTCTTTAATGGGGGTTTTGATTAAAAATTCATTTAAGGCTGTCTGTACAATTGTGTATTTATCCTCTGCTTTAAAATACAGCACCTGGGAAACGGGAACAAATCTGAGATCTGATCCAGTCTTAACTTTTATCAGCCTTAAATATTCATGGACCTCTTTATTTTCCAGCACCTGGATAATTTTCTTTATTTTTAAATCAAACTCCAGGGGTTGCTCCTGCCCGCCCAATTGTTTTTTTAACCGTGAAAGGGTTGTTTCCAGGCGGTTTTGGGTCAGAGGTTTCAGGATATAATCCACAGCCTCACTTTCAAATGCCTGAACAGCAAATTGATCATAAGCCGTAATAAAGATTATTTTACAGGCATTGGACACTTGTTTTGCAACTGCAATACCGGTCATCCCCGGCATTTGAATATCAAGAAATGCAATATCCGGCTTTTCAAGTTCTATGAGTGATAACGCTTCAATTCCGTTTTGAGCCTGCCCCAGAATTTTCAATTCAGGCCACAGCCTTTCCAATAATAAGCATAGGCCAGTTCTTAAATTTTCTTCATCATCTGCAATAATGGCAGTGATTTGTTTCATAATGGCACCTGAATAATGGCTTTTATCCCTCTGGGATGGTTCTGTTTTAATATCAGGCTTGCGTCACTTCCATAGATATTTTCAAGCCTCTGACTCACATTGTTTATACCTATGCCTGCCTTATTTGCATCTTCATCAAGCCCCTTACCAGTATCTGTAATCACAATTTCAAGAATATTTTTTTTAATCCAGCAATCTATAGTAATTGTTCCGCCGGAAACGTCAGGTTCAATGCCGTACTTAATGCTGTTTTCAACAAGGGGCTGAATGATTAATGGCGGAAAGGCAAGGTCTGATTTATTGGTCTGATCATTGATTTCATAGGCAAGCCTGCCTTTCATCCTTATTTTATATATTTCAAGGTATTGGCGGGTAAGATCCAGTTCCTGGGCAAGTGTGATCATTTCCTGCCGGGTTCTTTGCAAAGAAATCCTTAAATATTCATTGAGATCAATGAGCATTTGCCTGGCTTTTTCAATATCAATGTCAAAAAGAGAAATCACGTTTGCAAGTGTATTAAATAGAAAATGGGGTTCTATCTGGGCCTGTAAAAGCCTCAATGTTGTCATGGCGGCTTCTTTTTCCATGGTGAGGCGCTTGATTTTTTCTTTTTGAATCAGTTTTTCCGATTCAATAATTTTTTCTCTGGAAGAAAAAAAATAGCTGATGGGAACACCAAAAATAATACCAAAAACAAAAACATATGATAATACATGTTTAAAAAAATAGGTAAAATCATTACCATGAAAATAAGATAAAAAACCCCAGCTCAACAACGAACCCATAAAAATACCAATTACCAAGCCTATAACATTACCTGCCACATTCCATTTATTCCCATCGGCAAAATGAACGGCAATGTTCACACAAAGACATATGGACAAACCCATAAGCTGGGAAATAATAAATACATCAAAAAAATGATGTTCGTCCAGAACCATGTAGGTCAACACTATTGCAATGATAGTATTAAATATGGCCGTAATAATGAAAGAATAAATGCTGCCTTTTGACTTGAACGTGTGCATTCTCTTGCCTTTTTTATAGTTGCTTTAAGGATTACGATAATACTAATACGGGTATGCTTTTGCAATACCATTCATCCCACAAATTTGTCTGTTCATCGCTGTTTCTTACCATTGATCTCAATGAAATTGCATTAAAAAAACAGACTGATAGGATAAAAATAAAAGAACGGATTTTGTTTTTAACGCACAAAAAGGAGATCACAGCAATGAAATACTTAATTATTTTTCTTTCATTATTTATGATGACCATAGCAATCTCGACTGCATTGGCAGGTCAGGCCCAGATCAATTCATCAGATCTGAGCATCCATATTACAGGATTTGATAATTCAAAAGGTGTTGCAAAGGTGGCACTTGTCAATTCAAAGGAGAATTATAAAGCCGATACTCCATTCAAAGGGTTTAATTTTGAAATTATCAACAATGAAGTCATTAAAACCATAACTCTTCCCTATGGTGAGTATGCAGTTAAAGTCTTTCATGATGAAAACGGTAACAATGAACTGGATACCCGGATTTTCGGCATTCCAAAAGAACGATATGGTTTTTCAAACAATGTAAGGGGAACATTTGGGCCACCTGAATATGATGAGGCTGCTTTTAACTTAAATTCTCCCAAAAAAGAAATCTTCATTACCATACAATAAATAATCAAAAAAGGAGGACACTACCATGGAATTTTCTGATAACCTAACCCATAAATTGCCAGGCAAATTCAATAGACGAAAATTTTTAAAAACCCTGGTAATGGCATCCAGTGCTGCAGCCATTGACTGGACAGGATTTGGTGCACTTGCAGACAGCATCCAGGATAAAAAAGCTTTTCCAGTTGTTGTCATTGGTGCGGGACTAGGCGGGCTTGTCTCGGCTGCCTATCTGTCCAGGCATGGGTTTGATGTCACCTTGATGGAACAGCATTCCATCCCGGGCGGATATGCCACCTCTTTTGACCGGGGTGATTTTACCTTTGATGTATCTTTGCATGCAACGGTTGCCGAACATGCCATGCCCCAGATGATCCTTACTGACCTTGGCATCTGGGATCAACTAAAGGTTGCGTACACTCCTGAACTCAGACGAATTATAACCCCGAATTTTGATTTGACCCTGCCGGCAAAAAATCCTGAAGGTGTCAAAAAAGAAGTATCCAGGGTTTTTCCCCATGAAAAACAGGGTATATATAATTTTTATACTGAAATGGAACAGGTGATTTCAGAACTTTGGGGCGGCAAACGATTTAAAACCTCCATGATGGGAAAACTTGAAAAACTTTCCCTTGAACAATGGATGTCCTTACATGTCAATGATCCTGATGTGAAATACTGCATGGCTATTTTCTCGGGATATTACGGGGTTTTACCATCCAAAATCAATGCTCTTTTTTATGCCATTGCCACGGGCGAATACCTTGTTCATGGCGGGCAATATTATAAAACCAGGTCCCAGGATTTGAGTAACACCCTTGCAGACTGCATTGAAAAAAATAATGGGGATATTCATTATAACACCCAAGTTGAACATATCCTTTTTGATCAGAACAATAGCATAGACGCTGTGATGGACTCCACGGGAAAAAAATATCCTGCAAAAGCAGTCATAGCCAATTGCAGTGTTATTGCTTTATTTAATAAAATGGTGCCGAAAAAACGTGTTCCCCTGGATTTTATTCGGCAGATCCAGAAGAGAACCCCCTCTCTTTCAAGCTTTGTTGTCTGGCTTGGTTTGAACAAAAGAATCGATGGAATCAAAGATTATGAAATTGATTTGTCACAAAATTCAAATATGAATGAAGCCGGGCTTTTTTCAAAAAATGATCTGGCAGATTCCGGTATAGGCATCACTCTGTATGACAACCTTTTCAAAGATTATTCCGTTCCTGGTAAATCGACGATTTCCATTATATGCCTGTCGGATTTCGCACCCTGGAAGAAATTTGAGAAAGATTATTTTAATAATCAAAAAGATGCCTATGACAAAGAGAAAGAAAGAATTGCCCAGGTCTTTATTAAAAGGGTTGAACAAAGACTGATCCCGGGCCTGTCAGATTATATAGAGGTCATGGAAATCGGTACCCCCTTAACCAATATGTTTTATACCAGCAATCCTGAAGGCGCTATTTACGGGTTTGATCGGGACATGCCTCATTTAGAGGCGAAAACACCCATTAAAGGACTTTATCTTGCCAGTGCATGGTCCCATGGAGGAGGTTACACACCCGTGATGATGGCAGGACGGGAAACAGCCAAGCTTGTTTTGAAAGATTTCATCAGCTGATTTTTTTACAACACTATACTGTTGTTTATGATTATCGTGACAGGGTTCAAAAGGAGATCGGTTCAGGTCGCTACAGTGCAGCTATTGTGATCCCGGAAGGCTTTGAGGAAGATGTCCTCCAGGGCGCCAGGCATATGTGGACACAACTTATATAGTGCTTGACCGAAAACCCCGTGTTTGGGCGAAAAGTTGCCCATATACAAGGCG
>CAYWGN010000233.1:0-7803 GCA_964457495.1 uncultured Desulfobacula sp. | reverse complement strand
ATTACATTGGGATATCTAAAACTGCTCTGGGGATAATGCGATTAACTAAACACCATACAGCTTGAATCATATCAACTTTTCTGATATTCTTGGAATCAACATAAAATAAAAAAGTCAAAGATTCATGTTAAAATTTTTAAATAAACTTCCTTATTCAACTTTGATCCTTGCAACGATTTTTATGTTATTGACACCCATAAGTCCGATGCCACATGTCGTTGAAAAAATAATCATGATTAAAAATATGACCTTTTATAAACCCTTGGACATTTTTGATCTCTTTTTTCACTTGTCTCCATTAATTTTGCTGATTATAAAGGCTATAAAAGACAATCGGTGATTTTGATATCGTTAAGAATTCAATGATATCAAGAATCACCACAATTATTTGTCTGGACAAAAAATATGACATGAAAGCATCACTCCCAAAAACAGGCTACTCATGGGAGAATATTATTTACAAGAAAAATAAGTCAAAAGCTCTCGATCGGATGGTCGATGTATTGAATGACCTTTTTGAGGTTACACTTATGTCTTCTGTCTGTTTACAAATTCCGATTGATACCTGCCGGCGCAAAAAAATATCAACACATTTCATCGCACTGTATTTCAGGTGTTTCAAAGATAATTATTCGCGGACAATAGTTGGCATATTTTTTGAAAGTAATAAATATGAAGCTCAGGAAAATATAAAAATTACCTGTGGCCCAATTATGAGGCGTGAATTAATTAACTGTGGAGGGATTGCTTATGTGGAAATATGAGAAACCTGATAACTTGGTTGAATGGTGGGAAGAAAGTGTTAAAAAATTCAGAAACAATACTCTATTTTGGGTCAGAAATAATAAAGAACCGCTCAATTCGATAACATATGGAGAAATCGGTAAACGCATTAATAATGCTCGCGGCGGGTTGGCCTATGCCGGAATCCGGGAAGGGGATTTCGTTGGTATCATCGCCAACAACAGTCCTGAATGGTGCATTTTGTCATATGCGACCTACGGCCGCAATGCCCGATTTGTTCCCATGTACGAAAAAGAACGTACCAGGACATGGAAATATATCATCACGGACAGTATGGTCAAAGTCCTGATTGTTTCCAGTCAGGAAATCTATGACAAAGTCAAAGGGTTTTTAAAGGAGATACCGACGCTTGAAAAAATATATATCATTGATATGTATGGGGATAACAGCCTGAAAGCTCTTGAGAAGTCAGGGGCTGACAATCCTGTTGAACCGATCATCCCAAGCCACGAAGATATCGCTGTTCTTATTTATACATCGGGAACAACGGGAGACCCGAAGGGTGTTTTGCTCTCTCACGGGAATCTTACCTATGCTTCAAGGGGGGGATACAAACTTTATCCGGAACTGTCTGAATCCCAAGTGGGGCTTTCAATCCTTCCCTGGGCTCACTCATATGCTCTGAGTGGTGAATTAAACAACTGGATACAGTTTGGAGGTTCCCTTGGTTTTATGCGCAATGTGACCACCCTCTCAGAAGACTTGAAGCTGGTGAGGCCCACTTATCTGGTCTGTGTTCCCCGGCTGTTTAACAAGATATATGACGGCATCATGGCCCGCATGGAAGAAGAAGGTGGGCTTAAGAAAAAACTTTTCAATGCGGCCCGTAAAACAGCTCAAAAAAAAAGAAAGCTGAATGAACAGGGGAAATCCAGCATCGTGACAAACTTTAAATTCATTATTTTTGATAAACTGGTTTTTAGCAAAATACGGGCTGGTTTTGGTGGCAGGCTGACAGGTGCCCTTACCGCAAGTGCTGTCATGAATCAAAAAATTGGAGAATTTTTTTATGACATTGGTGTGCCTGCTTTCGATTGTTACGGATTAACCGAAACATCTCCAGCCGTGACCATGAATTGCCTTAATGCCTATCGCCTCGGCAGTGTGGGAAGAGTGCTTGAAGGACAGAAAGTTGTTATCGACCAGTCCGTTATTGAAGATGGTACTGATGATGGTGAAATCATCGTCTATGGACCAAACGTTATGAAGGGATACCACAATAAACCCGAAGAGACCCAAAAAGTCATGACAACGGACGGCGGTTTTAGGAGCGGCGACCGGGGCAGATTTGACAAAGACGGGTTCCTCTATGTGACAGGACGCATCAAAGAACAGTATAAACTTGAAAACGGCAAGTATGTTTTCCCAGATTCAATGGAAGAGGATATTAAGCTGCTTCCCAATGTGACCAATGTTATGTTGTATGGAGATGGAAAACCATATAATATCTGTTTTGTTCACCCTGACTTTGATGTTTTGGGTAAATATGCTGAAAAAAATAATATCCCCTCTGACCCGGAATCGATTATAAAGAACAAAGATGTCACTGATATGATTGAGAAAGAAATTGTAGAATTCTTAAAGAAAAAATACGGTGGATATGAGATCCCAAAAAAAATTTTCTTTCTTGCCAATGATTTTACGCTTGAAAACGATATGATTACACAGACCATGAAACTCAAACGAAGGGTTGTGATAAAAAAATACCAGGACCTTATTGACGCAGCCTATTACGATACAGCAAAAACATATGAATAAGTTAATACAAAACAGAATAAAATGCTTTTGCTAATGAAGGGTTCTGCAATAACCTTTACCGCGCAAACATTTCCTGCAAGATATTTAGAACTTTGTTTCCGAATAACGTCTTTTTAATCGTCCGTTTTTGTAGTCCTTCTGGATCAATTTCTTTTACGAATGCTTTCATAGTTCGTACAGAACCAGAGATAACACATGCATTACCTGTGCATACAACTTCAGTAGGAGAAGCAAAAGCAAAATAGCCTATTACTTTACGATTTCGATCTGCCATATTCTTTACCTTTCTATTTTATTAATTGGCGCTCTAGCTAAGGGTAACGGGCAGATAGACCACTACTTGCTCACATCTGTAGAAATCTGAGTGGTTTGGTGAAAGCTATCAACGTCCTGAATGCGCAAATACAGGTCTGTTCCGGCAATAATTGCCAATGCCAGTGTCGCAATAGCCAAAATGACATTCAGCCAAATAATGACACGGCTTAGTTGACTACTTTTTTCGGAATTTTTGTCAATGGAGTTTATAAGATCTTCAACGCAATTTGCAAGAATTTCGGCCTTTGCAGCCTCCGAGGGGCCGGTGTTGCCATCGTATCCACCAAGGGTTTTTATTAGCTTCTCACGGGAGTCTTTATTTGAATTCATGATCTCTCTCGTGCTTTTTCATACACAGCACTCTTTTCTCTTTTCCCAACAGCAACAATAAGGACGAACAATTCTTGATTGATCACTTCATACACAAGTCGATACCCACTGGCCCTAAGTTTGATTTTGTAATGATTCTCAAAGCCGGAAAGCTTATCGGAGGGTACATTAGGGGCCTCCAAACGCTCTTTCAGTTTCTTCCTGAATTGCGCCTGAATAGAATTGTCCAGCTTCTTCCACTCCTTCAGAGCCGTTGGGAGAAACTTGAGTTTATAGCTCATCGATATCTACGTCGATGGCTTGGGCTTTCTCATGTCCACGCTCTTTCACGATCAGGCCGAGTTCATAATCCTCCAACCTATCAAGGATCTGCTGATAGGTGTCGGCTGGGATCAAGTAGGCGGTTGGTTTGTTGTGGTTTAAGATGGCAATGGGTTCTCCGCCTGATGCGTCAATTAATGCTGAGGGGTTTTTCTTTAACTCAGAAATGCTTGCTGAACAGTTAGCTAATACGGATTCCATAAAGACCTCCATTAATAATGGTTTATATTTGGGTCTTATTATAGGTCTTTTTTATAATTGCTTCAAGTAAAAATTCTTGACATATCACAATGCACCCAAGAGGCTTACGTGGCTGAGGGAGAAATGTCGTACTGAAGAAGCATAATTGATCACCACCTTTGCTGCCGTGTTTGGCTGGGATACAACTGGTGCTTTCACGCGCGGCGGCTTTTTGCCGTCGCTGTGAAAGCATGGGTTATTTGGTATTTAGTTTTTTTCTTTTTTTATTCGACATATTTCACACGGAAGTTTGCTTTTTGTTATTGCCCATTCAAACCAATTCATTTGTTCAATAGACAAACTATCATGAGGAGATTTAACCTCCACAAACTTGTATTCCTTGTTTTTGTATATAAAGAGATCTGGCCAACCGGGTTGCCTATTCCAAAAGTCTTCAATAGCCCACTCTAAGCAAGTAACAACTTCGTTAGGCTTCATTACCTCTAAAGCCTTTGTAGCTATTTTTATACTTTTTTTATCATTAGCCCAAAGATAATCCCTTAATGACGAGCCATTTTCTAACAAATAAGGATAGATCGTGTGAGCGCAGCGAACCACGATCTATCCTTATTTGTTAGGCCTTATCACCACGTGCCCCCATCAATTGGGCCAGTGAGCCTTTTGGCATCAACCGGACCGTTCTTCAACTCCTCAAGGATTGCCACCAGTTCTTCATGTCGAATTACATCGCTGGGATTGCGCAGGATTGCCGTGCGTACGTCTGCTGACAGCTTGTTAAACAATGCTATTTGTTCCTTAGAGCCCTTTGTATAGTAGCGATGGCTAATGAGCCACGATCCAATTGCTCCAAGAATTACTCCGAGAATTAATTCCATGGTCCCTCTCCTATGGGCTGAACCGCAAACATCTGCGGTTTATCCATCAGCATGTTTTTGTTATTTGCTTTTATCTTCTTTCAATAGCTTTTTTTATTTCACGATCAAAATCAGAGATATGTTTTTTATCCTCTGCTTTTCTGTATTTTTCATATTCGATTTTTGCTTTTTCGACAGCCTTTTTATGGCTGACTTTTCCGGCATCTGTTAAAAGCTCTTTCTCACTGATTCTCAGAAAATCATCAAGCTTTTGAATCCAGTCGTTCATTTTCATTAACCTGCCGTTTGTTGCCTGGAGTTCAGCAAAATCAAGATACATGGAAACGATGAGATTGAGCTGCTTGAGTTCATCTTCTGACAGATAATTTTTTGCAATGGAAATATCTCTTGTGGTTATATATTTGCCTTGAAAGTTGGTGAGACCTAAAAATGGTTTATCTACGTCAACTCTCTGGCTTATCATCTCTGCGGCTGTCTGCCCGTGGATGGCATAATGCATTTTATTTTGTACGGTTGCAAAGAATTCTTGGGTTAAAAAGTCATCATTTTTATAATCAATACTGGTTGCGTAAATATCAGTTACTTTTTGGTAGAAATTTCGTTCACTGCTTCTGATATCCCGGATTCTTTGAAGAAGCTCTTCAAAATATCTTGATCTTGCACCTTCCTGTTTCAATCGGTCATCATCCATTGTAAAGCCTTTTACAATGTATTCATGAATCCGCTTTGTCGCCCACTGCCGAAATTTTGTTCCCTGAATTGATTTTACCCTGTAGCCCACTGAAATGATGACATCGAGATTATAATAATTCGGGGCTTTCTGCTGAAATTCGGAAATTCCGAATTTCTTTAACGTCTGGGTTTTTTCAAGCTCTCCTTCAGTATAAATATTTTTAACATGTTCGTTAATCGTTGATTTTGCTTTCCCGAAAAGCATGGCCATCTGATCCTGTGTCAGCCAGACGGTTTCATCTTCCAACTGAACCTGAAGCTTTGTTGTACCATCCGTATCCGTATAAATGATTATTTCTGAATTTTGTTCCATATTTTTTTCTCCAGGTTTCATTTCTATCCGTACCTATAAAATGTACTCGCGTTATAAGCGACGTGAACATTGAAAACTTCTAAAAGTGGCTTAACCCTGCCTCCATTTTTTGAGGGAGGATCACTTTTCACCGCTACTTTTTAAGGTCCATTGGAAAAGATTGTTGGCTGCTGTCTTTATTTTTGGTAACCAGATTGGAATTGGTGCTGCTTTCCCTTTTCTTATCTTTCATATAAAGTTTTCACATTCTTTCATCAGGAATTCATTCATCTCTTTAATATCAGATTTGTTTTTTGAACGTTTTTCCCACTTATCTAAAAGATCCCAAAAACATTCGCCAGGGATATCAGTAGCCCAATCCTTGAATTCAGAATTAGAATCGTGTTCGTAGATGTATATCCCTTTTAGAACACGCATGCAGTATAATTTAGCCTCCTGTGACATGCCCAGTTCCAGTAACCGAAAAATTTCTTTCCGAAACGGCTCTAATTCTTTTTCAATCATTTCAAAAGCCATTTCATCTGTGGAAATATATCCATCAGTAGTTGAGCCCGAACTATTCCATAGTTCCTTTACGTCAATTGCATCTAAAGCCCAAAACACATCATCGCAAATAGAATCATATTCAATACCTTTAATCATATGCTCGGCAATATCTAAGATTTTCTTTTTGATCTGCTTATCAGTTTTAGCCAAAAGCTTTAAAATGCCTAGGGCTTCATTTGGTGAAATTTTATCAAGTAGGTTCTTCAAATATTTATGTCCAATACGCTTCGCATAACCGGATGCCAATGGAGCACAGCGGGAAAAGTCACCTGCACCCGGTTTGTTAGCATTTATTTTTTAATCATACTTGCTATTTTTTCAGTAGCTTCATCAAGATCCATATCATAAAATTCTAAGAATTCGTCTTCGTTAATTGAAATATCAAAAGCTTTTTCAATATCAATAAATGGCGGTGTGTCTTCAATTATGTCAGGAGGGCTATTTATCGACCACATACACGCCATTTGCTTTGATTTTGGAGGGTTTTTATATCGTTTTTTGTATTTCATGAATATTTGAAATAATTTTTCATAAATTTCTTTTTTTGAATAGTTCATCACTTTTTTCACTTTTAACGAAGTTGAGCGGCCGCGCTGCTAAAGCTTCAGCGATAGCATATAAGCGGGCGATTGTCCACCCCGCGCCAGGCGTCCTGGTTAACACCCCAGATAAGCGGTTTATCTGCCTTCATTTGGATTGTTGAAAATAGGGGTTGTTTATAAATCTGGAAAGTTTGAGTTGCTATAAAAGATTAGATTTTTAACTCTTTTATAATTCTTTGGATAGTATCAAAAAGTACAGGGATTTTTCTTTTGCATGTGAAAAACACAGTTTCTGCATTAATATTGGCATAGTGATGTGTAATAATATCCCTCATTCCTTTTGCTTTTTTCCAGTCAACCTCTGGATAGTGCGGCAGCAGTTTTTCTTCCGTAACTTTATCAAGATTTTTTAAAGACTCCCCAATAACAATGAGCATCATGCAGATGGCATCCATTTTTTCCATCCCGGAAGCAGTATCAGTAAAATCGTTTGGATTATTGATCACCTGAAATCGCTGAACAACCTTTTTGGTAGCATCTTCGATTTGGTGAAGAATTTCCAATATCAGTTCAGTATCAGGCATATACGGCCTCATGGTCTATCCTGTTTTTTAAAAAAGGGTTCATTGAGTCTGTGTAAGTTACAATATCAATAGATTTGTTAAGTCTTTTTTCCAAATCTTCTTTTATTCCCGCAAGCATGAAAAAATCGGGTTCAGAAATACGGATTACTATGTCGACATCACTCTCTTCTCCTGATTCCCCACGAGCAACGGAACCAAAAACGCCAATGGTCAGGATATTATATTGATTAGCAACTTCATATTTATAGTTACGTAAAATTTCTATGATATCTTTTTTACCCATAATTTCCTCTCGCAGACTTTAATCTATAAAAGCTCTTAATGCATTTTATAACCTAAACATATCATGGTTAAAGTAAGATCTCAATTGTATCATTTTAAATACGATCACACAATCTCGGCGCAGCCGCCGTGAACACCAAAATAACCGGTCACACCCGGTTCATTTTTAAGTTGGGATTATCTTCTAACACTCCTGGCCC
>CAYWGN010000232.1:0-7857 GCA_964457495.1 uncultured Desulfobacula sp. | reverse complement strand
TTTAATGTCAAGAATTATTTTAATAAATATTAATCTTAAATTTTAAATACTTAAAATATATAATTGATCGATCGATCGATAAAAAATATTTATTTTTTTGCTTGACAAGCAATTAATTTTTTTATAGATTTTTCGAAATGATGGAATATGGGCGTGATGGTTTTTTTGATAAAATAGGAAAGAACATGTGAGGTATATAAAATTTTATTTGAGGAGGTAATGATATGATTTATGGATGGCGTGCCAGACTTGGTGTACTTATCCCTTCTGTTGTTGCAACCATTGAGCCTGAGTTTCAAAAAATGGTTCCTGAAGGAGTGACCTGCCATTTTCAGCGATTTAATTTTACTGGAGGTGGTATTAAGATTTTGCAATCTTTAAAAAGTGGTGTTATGGATGCCGCCGAGCTCATTTCTCATGTGGATCCCTCTTCAGTTGCTATGTGCTGTACCGCTGGAAGCTTCGCTGGTGGGAAAGGTTATGACCAAGGTATAGTAGAAAAATTGCGGACAATGACCAATCGACCTGCGACCACCGCATCCACATCTGTTTTAGAAGCATTTGCAGCACTAAATGTAAAAAAAATAGCTTTGGCCGTTCCTTATATCGAAGAACTCGCAGAAGCAGAGAAACACTTTTTTGAAGCGAATGGAATAGAAATCACAAATCTGAATTGGTTAGGTGTAGATGGTTTCGATATGAATAGGGTGCCGTATGAACGCACATATGACTTAGCTAAAAAAGTTAATAATACAAATGCTGAAGCCGTTTTTATTAGCTGTGTCGGTTTGCCTACAGCTGCATTTATCGAAACCTTGGAAAATGATGTTAACAAGCCAGTTATTACAAGCAATCAAGCAACACTTTGGAAACTTCTAAGGCTGGCAAAAATAAATGATAAAATAAAAGGCTTTGGAAAGTTGCTCACTATTTAATCATAAAATTTAAAATTGAGAGTACGTATGGATGAAATATCTTCTAAAATTGGGGAGTATATA
Source organism: uncultured Desulfobacula sp. (assembly GCA_964457495.1). Classification (GTDB taxonomy): domain Bacteria; phylum Desulfobacterota; class Desulfobacteria; order Desulfobacterales; family Desulfobacteraceae; genus Desulfobacula. The sequence goes on along the minus strand of CAYWGN010000232.1, from coordinate 6,859 downwards.
TCTTCAGCTACCTTTGAGGATTTGGATATTGCCGCGATAGACTCTGCAAAAAAAAGCACATTAGATACGTTAGGTGCTATGATTGCAGGTTCGACAGCTCCAGGTATTGAAATAATTGTGAATATGGCCACAAGTTGGGGAGGAAATGGTCAGGCACATTTAATAGGATTCGGAGATCATCTTCCTGCACCCATAGCAGTTTGGTGTAATGCTTCAATGGGACGAGCACTTGAAATAGACGATTGTCTTGATTTTTTACCTGTGCACCCATCAGTATCAACAATTCCGTGTCTTCTCGCAATTGCTGAGTTAAATGGAGGTCTAACAGGAAAAGATTTTTTACTATCTTTAGCTGTTGGGCAAGATCTAATTACGCGTTTAGGATTAGCGGTGTGCAAAACTTTTATTCAAAGCGGTCGCAACAATATGTTTAAAATTTTTGGACCTACTGCAGCTCTCGCCAAAGCCATGGGATTAAACTCAGTCCAGGCTCAAAATGCCCTTGGAATAGCTTTTTCCTATGCAGTAGGTGATGGACAATGTTTTAAGGATGGTGCTCTAAGTTCAAGACTTCAACAAGGTATAGTTGCCTCTGGTGCATTCATTTCGGCGCTTCTAAGTTCTAAAAAATTTACAGGCGCTAAAGATTTCTTGCTTGGAACATACGGCTATTTAAAAGCATTTGAACCGAATCCACGTCTCGAATACTTAACAAAAAACTTAGGCAAGGAGTTTATGGGAAGCCAAATAAGTATTAAACCTTTTTCTGCCTGCCGAGGCACACATGCCTCGATAGACCTAGCTTTGACTTTCAGAAAGAATATGAAACCAGATGTAAAAAAGATTGAACGAATTAGAGTCTTTACCTCTCCGGAAATATACCAATTAGTAGGGGCTCCGCATGATTATAAAATATCTCCAAATTCTGCTCCAGATGCACAATTTTCAATTCAATTCACCGTGGCGGCCGCAATTCTAAATGGTGATTTCTTCTTGAAGGAACTGGAGCAGTCCTCAATAACAGATCCACGGATTTTAAATCTTGCTAAGCGGATATATGTTGAACCCGATCCATCCTTAAGAACTGAGTCAGCAGTTGGTCGCTCAGTAATGAAGATTGATATGAAAGGATTTTCTCCTTGGGAAATGGAGGTTGAGACTGCTTTAGGCAGTCCATCACACCCAATTGATTATAATTATTGTGTTTCTAAATTCATGAAATGTGCATCATATTCGGCAAACCCTATCGACAATGATCGACTAAATAAACTTGTCGATCTTGTTTATAGATTAGAAAAAATTAAAGATGTTTCTGTTTTAGTTTCACATCTATATTAAACAGAGAATAATAGGACAAAATTATATGCAACATATTTTTAAATTTCAACTGGTTACAAATATTAATAACAATAAATTACTATATAAGGATGGTTGGTTTGACTGATAATGTTACTCGAATGAAACTTGTTCGAACTGCTACAAATTTATTTTACGATAAAGGGTATTCTGAGACTTCTATACGAGACATAGGAAAGAAGACAAATATAAGTAGTTCTATAATCTATCATTACTTTAAAAACAAAGAGGAAATACTCTTTGAGATTATTTTTAAAGCCGAACAAGATCTCATAAAAATGCTTGAAGAAATTGAAGATAAACATTCAGATCCACTTGAATGCATTGAAGAAATGCTTTTTGAGCATGCAGTTAAATTTGGTCATAAAAAGGCTGCTAAGATCGTAGTTTCAGCGCACCATGGATTGAGCAAAAAACATAGTGAAGCTAGCCGTGAGGCTCAAAGAAAAATTTATGAAATATATAAAAACAAGCTTAAACAAATATCAAATGTCGATTTATTAAAAGAGTTAGATGAAACTGTTATATCATTTAGCATTTTTGGTATTATTAATTGGTTTTTCAATTGGCATAAAAATAATGGCAAACTTTCGAAAGAGGAAGTCGCACAAATAATTATTAAGCTACTTTTTCATGGTATAATTAAATAACTCAAATTGAATGTCAGATGCGAACATACTTTCAACTCGGCTGTATTATTAGTTCCTATATCATATTCTTATGTGATGGGGCCGGGACTGATGAAACACTTGAAGGAATAATCTAATGCAAACAATTGGTGATATACCACGTATAAACGCAAAGCGCTTCCCCAATAAAAAAGCTTTAATAATGGATGATAGATCAATTTCTTTCAGCCAAATGAACAAAATGGTGAATATGCTGGCTAATGGATTAATTTCAAAAGGGTTACATCTTGGTGATAGGGTAGGGATATTATCCCTTAATTGTCTTGAATACCCTATTATAGACTATGCAGTGGCAAAGTGCGGCGGTGTTTTTGTCCCTATTAATTTTCGATATAAAAAAGATGAATTGAGTTATGTAATAAACGATACTAAACCTAAATTTCTTTTTTATGGCCCTGAATTCGCTTCAATAGTTGCCGAGGTTTCCACAAATACAAATGAGCCATTGTGTCTAATAGCTATCAACGGTGAAACGTTTGATAGGACCTCAGATTTGAACACATTAATGGAAGGGCATACTACATCAGAACCAAAAGTACCAGTAATTCCATCATCACCAAGTCGTATATTATACACAGGCGGGACCACTGGCGTCCCCAAAGGGGTGTTACTTTCACACCTTTCCTATTTATCTTTTTATGTAGGAATTATAGTTGAGAGTAACATTGATCACAATGAAGTGACCTTAGTTGATATTCCACTGTTCCACAACGGAGGATTAAACCTCGTGCTTAATCCTACTCTTATGCGGGGGGGAACCTGTGTTATAACAGCTGATAGCTTTGATCCGGAAAGAACCTTGGATTATGTAGAGCGTTATTCTGTGACTCAAAGCGTGTGGGTTCCAACCCAATTATCGATGTTGGTAAATTACCAAAATATTAATAATTATAATTTAACATCTTTAAAAAAAATTGGGTATGGTTCTTCACCAATTACTCCTGCGGTTTTAAACTCATGCCTGGACATATTTAATGCTGGCTTTTATCAGTGGTACGGCCTAACCGAAACAAGCGTTGTTGGAGTTTTAAGACCTGAAGACCATTATGAACGGTCACAATTTACAGGTACCGAAATGCTAAACGCAGAGCTGCGTATCATCTCTGATGATGGAAGTGATACTCTTGTGGAAGAAATAGGCGAAATTATCTGTGCACAAAAACCTTTAGGTATGAATTGTTATTATAACATGGAAGAGGCAACCAAAAATACCATTAAAAATGGGTGGATACATACAGGGGATATAGCTAGAGTTGAGGAAGGTGGATATTTTACTATTATTGATCGAATAAGTGATATGATTATCAGTGGTGCAGAAAATATTTATCCAAAAGAAATCGAAAACGCTATAAGTGATCATTCTGGAGTACTTGAAGTAGCAGTGTTCGGAATACCCGATGAGCAGTATGGAGAATCAGTCTGTGCAGCTATTGTAAAACGGGAAGGATATAAATTTGATGAAAAAGAGATAATAGGTTTCTGTAAATCACGAATTTCGGGATACAAAAAGCCAAAAAAGATTTTATTTATGGAAGAGCTTCCTAAAAGTGCTGCCGGGAAGGTGATGAAGAATGTCTTAAAAAAACCATTTTGGCTTAAAAAAAACAGGGAAATTTAAAATGAAAACATGTTTTCTTTATAATTCTAAAAATAAATTTGAAATATATAACGATATTGGAGGTCGCTTTGAAACTCAAAGGTAAAATAGCTATAGTAACAGGAGCTGGTGGTTATCTAGGAAGGGGAATAGCTTATCGATTGGCTGAAGATGGAGCATCAATAGTGGTTAATGATATTAATTTGGATGAAGCCACGAAGACAGCTGATATAATCTCGAATAGAGGCGGAAAGGTTATGATACATGAAGCTGATATAACAAATTCAAAAAAAATTGATGATATGATCAATAAGATACTTCAGAAATGGAATCAGGTAGATATATTGGTTAACAACGCAGGTGACTTTCGAGACGCTATGCTTGTAAATATGACCGTTGAAGATTGGGACATTGTAGTAGACTTAAATCTTAAAGGCAGTTTCCTGTGTTCCAAAGCTGTAGCTCCAATAATGATTAAACAGGAATATGGCAAAATAGTAAATATAACCTCTATGGCATACAAAGGAAATATAGGACAAGTCAATTATGTGTCTGCAAAAGCTGGACTTATTGGCTTAACGCAGGCAGTAGGATTAGAACTTGCCAGATACAAAATCAATGTAAATTGTATTGCTCCCGGATTAATAGAGACACCTAGAACTCATACACTAAACAAAAAACTTAGGGACAGACTTATTCAAACCACACCTTTCAAATGTATGGGTGAAATTGAAGATATTGCGAATACTGTTTCTTTTTTAGTTTCAGATGAATCAAAATATATTACGAGACAAATTATTCATGTCAGCGGTGGTATGGAGGGTTTTTAGTTTTTAATGCAAATAAAATAAGAGGCTGAGATGAATAATTCAATAAACAACATACCACTATTTGCTACTGGTTTTTTTACTGCCCCACCATATGATTTAGCCCCGCCAAGATTAGTTGGAGGAATTTGTAAAAAATGCTGTAAGGACTATTTTCCAAGACCAAAATACTGTCCAAAATGCTTGGGTATAGTGAATGAAAAAAAAATGGTATCAAAGGGAGTTATACACAGCTTTACTGTTGTTAGGACGAAACCTCCAATGGGCTTGCCTCAACCTTATTGTGTTGGGTATATCGATTTAGATGAAAGCAACCTACGTGTCTTTTGTCTTCTTGATCCGATGACCATTGATCAATTTACAATTGGGACAAAAGTCAAACTTGAAGTAGGCCTCTTAGGTCACGACAACAGCGGAATAGCTTGTCTAAGGCCATATTTTAAATCTGATTTATGATAGTAATAAAAAATTTACTAACTTTGCATAGGAGGTCCTTTGAGAAATCGTATTAACGTCTTTTGGCAGTCTTGAAAGAGAGGATAACGGGATTATTATTTTTATTGTAACAAGGCTTTGTAGATTCTGCGATTAACTTCATTAAGTGCATAGATGAGCACAAAGAGCTCGCTTCCTTGATAATACGAGCCGATTCGAATGCTCTCACTGATAAAAAATGAAAGCATTTATCTTTTTAACAAAAACACCAAGGCATAATGATAGTCAGGACAAATTTGCTATTGATTTATGCTTTTACATGGGAGGATTTAATGGCTGAAGTATCCATTATTGGCGCTGGTATAATTCCATTTGGCAAATATTATAATAGGACTCTGACAGACCTTGCATCTGAGGCCGCATACAATGCAATCAAAGATGCTGAAATAGAAACCACAAAAATTCAATCTGGAATTTTTGCAAGTAGTCTCGCAAGTAAATTGTTTGGGGATATTGCTGTGGGGCAGAATGTTTTTTGGGAGGTAGGCATTAACCGAATTCCAATAATTAATGTTGAAAATGCATGCACTTCTGGTTCAACTGCTTTTTACTTAGCCTATTGTTTAATATTATCAGGGCAAGTTGATTTTGTGCTTGTAGTTGGCGCAGAAAAAATGTGTGTGCAAGGATTCGGACTTATAAACTCTGGCCAGACCGAACTGGACACTCAATTAGGGCTAGTAGCACCTGTTGGCTTTGCTCTTAGAGCCAACAGGCATATGAAAGAGTTCGGTACGACGCTTGAACAAATGGCACAAGTAGCCGTTAAAAATCGGCTTCACGCTAATAGAAATCCTATCGCACAGTTTCGGACAAAAATTACAGTAGAACAGGTTTTATCATCGCCTATGGTTGCTGATCCTCTCACTCGATTACAATGCTGTCCAATAGCTGATGGAGCTGCAGCTGTGCTCCTTTGTTCTGGTTCTTCAGCTCGACAATTTAGCAGGGCAGTGAATGTTGAAACTGCAGCGTTATTTACAGGCAGCTACGGGAATCCACAAAACCTTACTCAATGGGAGACTGACTATCGGGCATGCAGTATAGCTTATGAAAAAGCTGGGATAGGTCCAGAAGACCTGGACGTGGTCGAATGTCATGATGCATTTTCTATTTCTGAGATATTACATTATGAGGCTCTAAATTTGTGTTCAATCGGCGAGGGTGGAAGATTAGTAAATGAAGGTCATACTGCATTAGGTGGACGGATTCCAGTAAACGTCTCTGGAGGGCTTCTAAGTAAAGGACATCCTTTAGGTGCAACTGGATTAGCTCAGATAGTAGAACTTGTGACACAATTACGTCAGGAGGCAGGCTCTCGTCAGGTAAAAGATGCTAAAGTGGCACTCGCCCATTGCATGGGTGGAGACAAGGCTGCGGACGCTAAATCCTGTACTGTAGGAATTTTTTCAGTTTAACAAAAAAAATCATATTTTAACAATTGATAGCAAACTGATCTAAAGTTGTTAGTACCAATAGGGATAAGATCCTGAGACTGGAGATCGGAATAATCATTATCATTTATTTCTGTAGATTTATGGTATTATCTGTCAGGAGTCAAATTTTTTAATTTACTGAGTGTTTCTTCCTCCAGTCCGGGCTTTTAAGATTTGCCATGATACCAGATATAGTATGGTTGAATTTTTCAATTTAAATTCAGCAATTAAACTTTATGAGAACAAGCAAAATCAAATGAACCAATTTCCCAGTAAAGTTAAGTTGGAGATTGAGTTGAATGAAAAACAGGTTTTTATTAAACAAAAAAATCAAGCAATTCCATTCTGATGCGGTGCGGACTATTATTATTAACAGTCTTGAGCTTTTAGCATCATCGGCAAGCACAATATCTTGTGTTTGGGGTAAATTTCATTCATCACACAGATAATCAACTTATA
>CAYWGN010000231.1:0-7866 GCA_964457495.1 uncultured Desulfobacula sp. | reverse complement strand
AGCTTGGCTGACTTTGTTGATGATTGGCGCATTTCACACTTTCGGACGTGCAAGACCAGAACAACATAAAAGTTTTCTTTCTCTTTGCCAACAAAAAGGATGGTGGGCAATATTCGCCCGAGAAAATCCTAAAGAGCGTTCAGATGAATGGATGGGAATTCTTGAAGAGTACATTGACGATCAAGTTGAACACAGCAAATTTGAATACTGGATGCAACTATTCCCAACTATTTATAAATTTGCCAGACAAATAGAAGAGTATATTGAGATATTTTATAGTTTGGAGTCACAAGGGAACAATGTAAATGTAATACAGGCTATGGCACCAAAAACATTTTCTGATTTTCAAGGTGGTGGCATTACTGCTGCACCAATTGCCAGAACACTTGGTATGGGCGTACCTTTTGTTTTGCGAGAAATGATGCGAAAAAATCTATTTAGCCGAAATCAGGAAAATATAAATCCATACTGTTATGTTCCCATAGGCAGAGTTCGTAACCTTTTTAGTAAAATGGGGTGCCCTGACCTGGAGAATGGTGAATCTTCTCTTGTGAAATCAGAAATCATCCATCATTTTCTTTGTGAACACCTGGGACCGGATAAAGCTAATTTTGACAGTTTTTTTGATATTCCATTTCAGTATGTGGCTGAAAATCTGGAATTGCAGGAAAAGCTTTTTGTGTAATTAAGGATAGGGATTAATTTTATGAGTAATATTCAATATTCACAAAATGATAATGTATACCACTATAGTTACGGTTTCGGCCAAGTCATTATGGATAATGGTGACAGCGTTATTGTCCGGTTCGAAAGTGGGATTCAAGAGTGCGAAAAATCCAGCTTAAGCAAGCAATTAACACCGCGCCAGGCAATTTATAATGCCGACTGGCATCGTCCTCTTGAGGTAATCACAAAGGTTCTGGCAGAAGCTATTCAGTCAGTGAATGATGCCTGGGGAGTATTTTCCTGCTCACGGATATCTTTACTTCCACATCAGCTATGGGTGTGTCGTCGTGTTCTTGAGAGGTGGCCAGCCAGGTGGTTGGTTGCGGATGATGTTGGACTTGGTAAAACGGTTGAAGCCGGGCTCATTTTATGGCCACTGATTTCTCGTGATAAGATTCGCAGAATACTTATACTTTGCCCGGCGTCACTCACAGAACAATGGCAGGTGAGATTGAGGATAATGTTTGATATCCGTATGTCGGTTTACCTACCTGAAGCGGATACAGACAAATCTGATTTCTGGAATACTCACAATCAGGTTATAGTTTCAATGCAGACCTTGCGTAAGGATCACAAGGGACGGCATGATCGTTTTTTGGAGAGTAAACCTTGGGATTTGATTCTGGTGGATGAAGCACATCATCTTAATGCGGATGAAAAAGGTGGACCCACTCATGCATTCCGGCTCATTGAAAAGGTCGTTGAGGATAATCTTGTTGAATCCATGATTTTTCTGACCGGTACACCTCATCGCGGGAAAAATTATAGTTTCATTTCTCTGCTCAGCTTATTGAGACCGGACCTCTTTGATCCCTCAATTTCTCTTGCGGAACAGTTGCAACACCTCAGTAAGGTAATGATCCGTAACAACAAACAGAATGTTACTGACCTTAATGGAAAGCGTCTCTTTAAAAAAACACTTGTGGACTCGGTTACATACAAATATTCATCTGAAGAAAACTTGTTCTATAACCAGATGACAGAATTTATCACAACCGGTAAAGCATATGCATCTTCTCTTGGTGCCTCCGCTGGAAGTGCCGTCATGCTGGTTCTCATTTCTATGCAAAAACTTGCCTCAAGCTCAGTGGCTGCAATCCGAAGGGCTCTGGCCGGTCGCCTTGGCCGTTTGAGAACAGGGCGAGATAAACTTAATAAGATGAATGTTTGTCGGGAAAAGCTTCTGGAGTTGAGTAAATTTGATGGTTTTAATGATTTTGATTATTTGAGCAAACTTGAAGAGGAAATTGTCCAGTTGACCGATGAAGTCAGGTTAATGGAAGATGAAGAACCTCGTCTACGAGAACTTGTAGAACTCGCTGGCAAGGTTACTGAGGAAACAAAAATTAATGAAATTATTGAACTTACCAAATTACGTTTTTCTAACCGCCACATCTTGTTCTTTACTGAATACAAGGCCACACAGTCACTTTTGATGTCTGCCCTTATTAAACAATATGGTGATAAAAGTGTTACTTTCATAAATGGTGATAATGAAGCCAGAGAGGTAATACTTAGTAACGGCGAAGTTGTAAACATTAGGGAACAAAGAGAGATTGCAGTAGATAATTTCAACTCTGGAGATGTTCGTTTTATGGTTTCAACTGAGGCAGCGGGTGAAGGTATTGACCTTCAGGAAGCATGTCATACCCTTATCCATGTTGACTTACCCTGGAATCCCATGCGGCTTCACCAACGTGTTGGCCGGTTAAACAGGCATGGTCAAAAAAAACAGGTTGAGGTTGTGACATTGCGTAACCCCCAAACTGTTGAGTCTAGAATATGGGACAAACTCAATGAGAAAATTGATAGCATCATGTTGACTCTGAAACATGTAATGGCAGACCCTGATGATCTTTTTCAACTTGTCCTCGGTATGACACCTCCTTCACTGTTTACCGAAACATTCACGGAGGCGAATAGTGTCCCAAAGGAATCTCTTTCTGATTGGTTTGACAAGAAAAATGCAAGTTTTGGTGGTAGAGACGTTATTGATACCGTGAAAGAGCTTATTGGACATAGTGCCAAATTTGACTACCAAGAAGTTTCAGATCAAATTCCCCGGGTTGATCTTCCTGAACTTAGACCTTTTATCCTTGGGATGCTTTCACTTAATAGTCGACAATTTAAACAAAATCAAGATGATGACACTATCGGCTTTATAACTCCTGATCTCTGGAGAGAAGCACCCGGCGTTCGAAGAAAATATGATGGGATGACATTTAATCGAAATTATCGAGGTAAAGGGGGTGCTGTAAAAATTTTAGGCGTTGGTAATAAAGTGGTTAATTTGGCAATAAAGCAAGCCCGGGGTAATCCTTCTTGTTTGATGACAGCTCAAGATATTAATCGTTCTCTTTACATTTTCCGAATTGTTGACCGTGTAACTGTTACTGGTGGCTCTATTAGGTCAATTATCACGGCTCTTACTCCAACAAATAATGGAGATTTTATTCTCCTCAAAGATTGGGAATTGCTTCTTGAAATGAATAAGATCATTACCATTTCTGGTATTAAAAAAGCAGAGACATCAACACCACCTGGTCAAATAGATTCAGTTGATACTGAGATTGAAAAAACTATCAATAAAATGAATGCCTGCTTGGCTGAGCTCTCCTTGCCATTTAAAATTCCAAGTTGTGAACTGATAGCTGTAATACTGCCAATAACAAATAATCCATGAGAAATGGATTATTTCAATATCTCCAAAGGAAACTTAATATTTCCCCGGACTTTGAATAAATGAATGGATATCAGTACATACTGATGGAACAGACAGAATGAGCTAAAAAAATAAAGGGATTGAACTCATAGGAAGTAAAGTAACTCTTGGTTGTCAAGCTTAGAGATAAAGGCATTGATATTTGTTTCCCCGAATCCATGATAAACCACATACTTTTCCCATTTTGTTTTTCGTCATATATAGGAAAACCTGCTAACTGGAGCGCTTCAAGATCTCTATAAACTGTTCTGGTATGAAAATTTATTTTTTTAGCAATATCCGAGACAGACTTTCCTGTTGTAGAATCGATTAGAATTTGGAGGATTGTCCATTGTCTCCCTAATTGTTCACCTCGTGCCATTAAATAACTCCATATATAGATTTTCCCTGGCGAGCATTGATAATAAACCATTTCGTAAGGATTATTTCAATCTTATTGCGATATTTTATCAAATTATTGAAAAATAAAATTAATGCTGTGACCGTATCTGACAAACGCTTGTGTTATAAAATAATTCAGCATATAAATATATTTTATACGGAGGAGTTAATCATGATTGAAATTTTTGTTGGTTTAATTACTTTGTTGCTGCTTTCTGATGGGAAAAAAGAACAAACAGACCCCGAAGAATATTATCCTTTTATGTATGATCATTTCACTCACGCTGATGGAGATAGTTATTGTGAAGGCGAAGATTAAATTGGTCTAAACGAATAAAAATAGAGTGTACCAGCCAGCACTAACCTTATTCTATCTGTAACTTCTCCAAGAAAGAGAGAAAAATGAGATCTGGTTTTAAAAATATTGTTGGCAAAACGATAAAAGGAATAGTTGTCAAGGGATCTGACTTCAAAAACCCAAAATCACAAATTTTTTTATTGTTTAGCGATAACACCTATTATGAATTTTATTGCGACTCGACCATAAAGGGTAACCATGGCATTGATAAGGGTGGTATAGATATTGTAAAAAATTACATTTCCGAAAATAAAATTATTTTAGAATATGAGATTTTAGAAGCTCTTCATGGAAAATGATTTTTTTGAAGAGGATGACAATACATTCAGTGTCCATGAAGTCCTCAATTACATCATATATAAAAAAATTAAAAAAAACTGTACAGGAAAGTAATGACCGTTGTTTTAGTGGCAGTCTTCTATTATTTTCGACCTTTAGTGGTTGCGCCATTTAGTCTTTTGGATTGATAGTAAATTTTAAAGGATGATCTAAAATGAAGAATACAAAAATATTTGACAAAAGAAGTCTTAATATAAAATCTAATACACAATCGAAAAGTTTTAATACGGGAATGCATAAAAGCCAAAATATAAAAAAAGATTTCTATGTCTATAAATACGTGAATCTAAATACCGGGATCCCATTCTACATAGGTAAGGGTAAAAATTATCGTTCTTCAATGCACATGAATGAAGCAAAGAAAACTAATACCCGGAATCCCAAACTTGATATGATACGAAAACTTGATTTTGAAAATGGTGTAGAAATAAAAATAGTCGAAAACTATTTAGAAGAATCAAAAGCATTAGCTCTTGAAACGGTCCTAATAAACACGATTGGTCGAAAAGATCTTGGGAAAGGCCCTTTGCTAAATAAAACAAATGGTGGGGAAGGATTGTCTGGTGGAGTTGATCAATATGGATACAAAAGGAAAGGAATCGCCCGTTTTATAACAGATATGGTTCATAATGGAGAATTCATCCAAAATATGTCAAAATTAGTTCGTCGATATGTGATCGAAAATGGAATGAATGTTAAATGGATAGAAAAACGTATAATTCCACATATTCAAGAAATGGGAAATGTTGGATGCCATTACAAGGGGCCAAGAATATTATTATATGGTTGGCAATTTTCTTTAAACCATAAAATGATTGATGTGAATTCTCTGACACTTGATACTCATGGATTTTTAAAAGTACACGGCATTCTCCCTTTTAACCAAGGCAGTGTCGCAGATGCTCCAGAAAACTTTGGCTTTGGTTATTAATACCGATATCTCCACTATGAAAAGAGTAGATTAGCAAATTCTTTTTTTATCCGAGAGACTGCTCAAGAAGCTTGACCACAGATCGACTTGTCACAGTAAGGATGTATTTCTATGAAAATTTGTATCCATCGTGGCACAAAAGAAATTGGTGGGACTTGTATTGAGATGGAATCACAGGGACAACGGATCATTCTTGACATTGGAATTCCTCTTGATTGTCCCATTGGCGAGGCCACTATCCCTGAAATTTCAGGCATCAAAAATTATGATGAATCACTTCTTGGTATCATTGTTTCCCACGCGCATTTAGACCATTATGGGTTACTCTCTGCTGTCACCCAGGATATTCCCATTTTGATTGGAGACGGAGCCAGGAAAATAATAAATGCCTCCAACTTCTTCTTTCCCACAAACAACCTGTCATTAGATAATTATAATATATTAGAAGATCAAAAACCCATCTCCCTTGGTCCTTTTACTATCACACCACACCTTGTAGACCACTCTGCTTATGATGCTTACGCTGTACTGATTGAAGCAGATGGTAAACGATTGTTTTATTCCGGTGATTTTCGAGGTCACGGCCGCAAACAAAAACTACTGGACAGACTGGTTGCAAATCCGCCTGAAAAGATTGATGTTCTGTTGATGGAAGGGACAACATTATCCCGAGTGAGTAGTAAAACTAGATATCCTTCAGAGGATGAGCTGGAAAACCGATTTATACATCTCATTAAGGATACGAAAGGAATTGCTCTCATCTGGGCCGCTGCCCAAAATATTGACCGCCTGGTCACAATTTATAAAGCCTGTAGGAAAACTAAGTGGCTATTTATCGTGGACATGTACACTGCCTCAATAATGAGGGCAATTGAAAATCCAAATTTACCACAACCAGGATGGAAACAGCTCAAGGTATTTTTACCATGGCGCCAGAAAAAAATTATCAGAGATAGAAAATTATTTGAGTTTGCAAAGTCATTCTCATCAAGCAGGATATATCCTGAACAGTTAAAGGAATCATCTGAGAGATCAGTACTGTTATTCAGGCCATCCATGGTAAGAGATTTAGAAAAAGCTGATTGCCTGGCGAATGCCTCTCTGATTTATTCATTATGGCCTGGCTACTTGAAAGAAAAAAGGCTTAATTGGTTCAATGATTGGATGATTAAAAATAAAATATTTTTATGCCATTGCCACACTTCTGGTCATGCTCCAATAATTGATTTACAAAGATTTGCAAAAGCTATTAAACCTGATAAGCTGGTTCCCATTCACACATTTGAACCAAATATTTACCAGGAATATTTTACAAACGTCAAAATCCAAAATGATGGAGAATGGTGGTCTATATGAGTAAAAGTGTTATGAAACAGGTGCTTGATCATTTTAGAAAATCACCATTAAGCCGGTGGAGGATAGATCACAAAAGGTTGTGGATGGAATATTTAAAAACAGGCAAATTGCCATTTACCCCGAAAGAATTACATACGACGATTCAAGAAATCACCAATCAACCGGAGAACAGACCACGAGGTGAAAAACTTCTTCACTTCCACAAAAAAAATAGATTTACATTGAAAGAGGATAAAACTCCTTACCGTCCGGAAGAAGCTCTTGAACGTTTTATAGTTGTGTCCAATAAAGACAATTTTTTTAATCAGGTTCCTGTTGGTGGTGGCAAAGAATCAATTGATCTTGTGGTTAGGCATAGTAGGGATTCCGTTGAATTTATTGAATTAAAGCCGTGGGATAGTGGTGACTCACCGTTATATGCACTCGTTGAAGGTTTGAAAAACCTTGTGGAATATCGGGTGATTGTCGAAAGGCAAATTAAAGAGATTGATGTTCCATGGAAGGTAAATATCAGCATATTAGCCCCAAAACAGTACTATCAGAACTTCTTTCTTCTTGATGCTTCGGATTCTGGCATAGAGGAAAATATTTCCAGAGCAACCAACTTATTGAATGAGTTGGTTACAGAATTCAATACAAATATTTCTATCTACTCTCTGACTCTTAGAAATGACAGTTTCAGGCAAGCGTGTTCCCATATTTATGATCATCAAGGCCTAACTGGTCAACAGATTGGCAGTGTAAATGAAAAGGATGGTATCAATTCTTTAAATAGATCGAATTGGGTAGAACTGGCATCTTCAAGGATATAATAGATTGTCTTGATGGATAATTTTTTTTCTCGATATGAGCTTGTGTACATCATTTAATGTAGCGCACTCATCGAACATAAATAGACAAAGCCCCTCAATCCCATCCCTCTTCGTCATCGTCCCATTCGTCCAAGTCTTCCAATTCATTTTTTACTTCTGGAAACTGTTCCTCCCAAGAAATATGACCTATTGAAAGGTCGCCTTCGTTATAGAACGTTTTTTTCAATGCTTGTTTCATAGT
>CAYWGN010000230.1:0-7920 GCA_964457495.1 uncultured Desulfobacula sp. | reverse complement strand
CTGTGATTTCACCACCGGCACCAGCCCGAGAAAACGAACCAGACTCCATGTAATCTTTCATCAACGGGATAGCATCCCTATCTTTAAAAATTCTATCCGTTGCTTCGTCGAAACAGATGGCGTCCCATTGTCCGACAGCGCCAACTTTACCCGTCGATCCATGGACAAAAAGCTTAGCAACAGTCCCCTGACCACCCGATATCAATACCGCATATGGTGTCAGCTCCTTATACACAAAAGATTTACCTGTAGAACGCGGTCCCAGTTCAACAAAATTGAAATTCGATTCTACCATTGGCAACAAGCGCGATAGCAAAAGCATTTTTACACGATCTGAAACATCTTCTGCACTAGGCTCGTAACCACAACTGCGGAGGAGAATATCAAGCCATTCAGCTTTAGTGAATTCTTTACGTTTATTGATAATTTTACTGTTATCAAAGCTCGATAACTGAATCGGTTTGATTTCCGTGACTACAAATGGGAATATGTTCTGTCCAATTTTTATATCAGGGTCATACTCGATATCAATAATTGCCCAGATGCCTCCCATCAGCATTTTTTCATGCTGCGTCACAAGGCTGTCATTAATATTCCCATTTTTAATATTGCTGTTCTGGAGCTTTGCCCAATAGATATTCTTTTTAGAATCAAGTTCTACAGATATTTTATCGATGATCTTGTAGCGGCCTTTTTCCCGTATTTTGGAATGGATTAATGAGCTTTCCTCCGGATTTACATAATGCTCTGAAAGGATCTTTTTTACATTTTCCATCCCTTTTCGGATTTGTTCGTCATCATCGGTTGAACAGGAATTGGCAATCAGATATTCCAAAACAAATACAGGTACGTTGGCTCCTACTTTCACTGATAGAACAAGGTCCTTCTTAACAACATACCCTCTGAAATGCTCCAGAAGCTTTATATCCAAGTCATTCAATACCGCCATAACAACCTACCTTTTGTTATATTAACCCGCCTAAATCCCGGTCTTTATTTTGTTTAATCACTACTCTATCAAGCTGCTCTTTTGTAGTAGCATCCAACAATTGGATTTCAATTTCAGTATTTCCATCAAACGTGTATTCTTTTGCAAGAATCTCTTCTTTTTGGATTGTGAACACATCACTTTTATTGATTTGAATCTTGCTGCTAAAGAAGATGAAATAAACTTTCCTATTCATTGAAAAAAGGTCACCAGCCCCTTTGCCAGATTGAATTTTTACCTGGTATAATTCACCGGAAACACTCTTAAGATCATCTTTGTTTTGAATTGATACCTTAAGTGCCTGTGACGGACCACCAGGCTGTTCCCAGCAAAAAAATGGCGTGATAAGCTCCTGAGGCGAAACACCACCATGGGAGAACCCATAAACACCCGGCGTTTTAAATGGATTCATTGTTTTTGAAAAATACAGATAGTTAAAAGCATCATATTTCTTCTCAACTTCAATATATCCATCAGTTAAGGATACCTGTCGTTTTACTGATCGAATATATCTTTCAGCTTTACCGCCTTCCCCATCCAGTTTTACTGTAATTTTATCAGCTTCACTCAACAAGCCAGTCAAAACGAACCCATGGTCAGCAATCAAATATACTTTTGAATATCCACCACCAAGGAGCAAAGATATTTTTTCAGCAAAGTAGTCGATACTTTCGGGAAAATATTTCAGAGCTTTATGCTGCAATTTTTCTCCCATGGCATCAATATCTTTACAAGTACAGATCAGATACTGCGAAGGCCGTACATCCTCGTTTAAATCATCTAACTTTATAAAATCGATTGATCTATCCAGGTTCTGCGCTCTCAAATATTTTTCTCGATTACTTTGAATCTTTTCTGTAAACCCATTTGCCATGTATATCCGGCTCATATTATTTTCTGTCTCGGAAGGAATATCTGCAAGGATAGTATCACGGATGAGTTTATAGCTGCCATTTGTCTTTTGAGAA
Organism: uncultured Desulfobacula sp.; assembly: GCA_964457495.1. Lineage (GTDB taxonomy): Bacteria > Desulfobacterota > Desulfobacteria > Desulfobacterales > Desulfobacteraceae > Desulfobacula. The sequence goes on along the minus strand of CAYWGN010000230.1, from coordinate 5,964 downwards.
ATCTTGCTGGCAATTTCATAGGTTATTCCATCGCCTACAATTATTGCAGTTTTTACATTGTTCTCATCAATGATTCTCTGAAGTATACCGGTTTGGCCTTCAGTATACCCACCAAAATATTTGAACCATTTATTAAGGAAGATGGATAGAATCTGTTTGTAGTGATCCTGAAACGGCTCAATCAGCTCCTTTTCATGAAGGAACTCAGCGTAAAGATTTCGAATGGCAGCATCAAGTTTATAGAAATGCTTGGTATAAAAATCAATGCACTCAGAAAATGAACTCAGATATGCAATGTTTTTAGAATCAAATTCAAGCAGTGTTTTTATGTCGCCCCAGAAGATAATTCCCAGTGATTGGGCTTGTTTATCCTGATTGCGCTGAGAAATTTTCGAAATGTAATTCGGCAGAGACTCTTTTTTATTAATATTAGATCCAATTTCTTTTAACCACTTTTCATCAACAATTCCAAATGGATGAGACGGGCTCATTTCCCAAATATCTATACCAATAGGCAAAGTATAGTTGATAAGATAATCAGAGAAAGAATTTTTATAACTTACTGAATCGAGCCAGTCACAATAAACGTTTTCAAGCGTTTTGTCACATGCTCCAATGGCAAGTCCGTCCAGCATTGCTTTTACAACCTCATTGGCCAGGGTCTTGGCAGGTTTGGATATATATTTCTGTTTAATCAGATCATTTATTTTTTGGTAAAACGTCTCTCTGAGTTGAGCATCATATTTTTCTTTGGAATACGTATCAGGATCATGGAGAAAGGGAATGAGCTCTTTTTTTAGATCAAATATCTCTGAAGCGCCTTTATGGCTTAGATCCATCCAGTAAGTGCGATCTTTACCGACACTGACTTTGGCAGCCGCAATCAGCTCATCTTTGGGAAGGTTGATATTCAGGTTTAGGGTCTGGTGAACCTTGTCCTTTATGTAGTTCTGCAGGTGACGGATTTCCAGGCAGCCGCAGGTTTCACAATATTCCCGGATAAACTTAAGCTCATCCCTTTTTAAACGGGTATAGATGAGAAATCTCTCGTGGCTGGGCTGCGCTTTCTCAATGAGATATTTTACATGCAGCTCTTCAATTTCGGAATTCGCCTGATATAAAGTATATTCATCCTCTACAGCCTTCAGTAAAAATTCCGCGTCGCCTGATTCATCAATGAATACAACAACGAATTGATTGATGTTAATATTCCGGAGGTCATCTTTTAGCCACCGGTCAATCATTGTGTGTTCCTTGAATCATTTATATTCTGTTCAATTTCAGTAATCGTTTCTAAGCACAACTCAATCCTATCCATTGTATCAATTTTATCATCATTTTGATCAACAACAAGCAGGCCTTCGGTATCTAAAATATTTTTACTTTTCAGATTCTCTAATGCTAAAGAACTCGCCGCGTCATTCTCCTGAGAAGTAAAAACAAAGGCATTATGCCGCATAGAAATCATGAAAATTATGTTTTTGCAGGTAAACTGGATATTATTTCCATAGGCTTCAAGAGAACAATGTTTGTTCCTGCTCTTAATTTCCAAAAGGTATGGATTCCAGTGACGTCCATTAAATTGGGTCCTGAACATCATAAAGCACTCATAGGGCTTATTATCAAAATCATCCCAAAAATAGAAACCATTTGTTTGATTTCCTTCCCACAAGTGGAAAGATTCATATTTGATGTAATAGTATCGCCAATCTTTTTTAGCTCGTTCATTATCTAACAGTATTTTATCATTTGTGGTCTCGTTATCATCTATGAATTTTTGCAAATATTTTTTTAGTACTGTCTTCGTGTTATCAAAGTTTTTTCTGTAGATGTTTGGTATAAACAGCTCCCGCCAGGTTGAATCATTATTATTACCAAGCCGTCGCAATCTCCTGTATATCTGGGAGTAATCACCCATGATGAGCATGGCACGACTTATCTGGAAATAGTCACACTCTGGCTTGAAAATTTGCAGAAATTTATCAGCATAAGGATCTATCTCAGGTGTGATGTCAAATATGGAAAGGCTACCCCTTAATAAATGATGGTCTTCTGTCTTAAAAAATATTTTTGTCAGACCGGGGTTTTCTATTAACACCGCTCGTTTATTCTTTTCTTCTTCAGCCTGAGCCTTGGAAAATCTTGTTTTATCAATGAATTCCTTATCTTTTAGAATTGATTCAACATCCAGATACAGGGAGCCCAAATATTCTTTTCTCATCTGATCTTCAGAGCTTGCAATCAGATTCCTAATTTTTCGTATTTTCAGCGGAAAGTTTTCTATCTCATCACTTCTATCAAGAATGCACGCATAAAGCATAAGCTGTTCACCAATAGAAAAAGTGTTTCTCCGGTTTATATAGCCGTATGTTTTAGCACACTTGTTAAATAAATTTACCTCTACATTATTGAAAAACAGGCGGGTTTTTTCTTCAGAAAAACTGTTCTCATCTACATAAAAAAGATTTATAAAATAGTCCGGGTTTGTCTTTTCAAGGTCTGCGAATAAATCCAAACATGAAAAAAGAAACTTCACATTATCTATGTCCCTGTAGACAGATCGTATAACTGACATCCAATAGGTTTCAGAAATATCAATACCTTTGAGTGCAATAAGCAGATCTGTCGCATACCAGAAAAATCCAAGCAAACCAGCGTCTACCTCAATCGCCAGATCTTCTGCCTCATGTTCTGAATTTTTGTAAATATTCCAAAAAAGGTCGGACCATTTTTTGTCTATTTTATTATTGAATTCTCTCTGCTTATCATCAGTAATAATTTTTGAAAATTGAGATTTGAAGTATTCAAAATCTGTAAGTTCTTTCCCTCTGGAATTCATTTTTATATAAAGGTCATCAGGTAATCCCAACTCCTCCATTTCCAGAAGATTGAAAGTAATACAGGGCCGTGTTTCAGTCAGCCTTTTCCAGATTTTGTGAATGTCGCTGCCTTTACCTGTTAGCTTTTTCTCAATAGCATCCAACACTACTAACATGGATGAGATTGTTGGATCACTAAACCATGAGCCGAAAAACCAGGACTGATTTTCAATTTGAGCTCTTATGTCATGGCTATCGTTAGCCGGTGAAAATTTGACAAGCTCTTCACAAAATTTTCGACTTTTAGGGCGAGTAGCATAAGAGAATTTTCTAAGCAATGATTTCATGTTTTGATGAAGATCTTGTTCTTGAGCTGTAATATACCAATGAAGCAAAAATAGTGTAGTAAGTCGCTGTTGTCCGTCCAAGGGCTTAAATACAGACAGCTCCTGACCATTATCTAACTTCTCCTTTACTACATATCCATAAATAAAATCCAGTGCCAGTGAGACAGAGTCATTTTCATTTGTTAAAACATCTATCATATTATCCAGAAAACGATCTCGTATCCTGTGTACTTTTTCGTTTTCCCTGCCCTGGGCATAGTCTCGCTGGATAGGAGGAATGATTACTTTATGCTGGTTTAACAATGCCACAAAATTATTAATTATCATTATCTTCCTCCGTAGCATTTAGATCCATATAATTCTCTAAGGTCTCTGTAAGTTCTTTGAGATATGCCTGCCGGTCTTCAGGTGCCCAGAAAAAATTTTGAGTTGTAGAATCGCTATTCTGATAATACTTTAGAAAAATTCTCCGTGTGCAAACGGGAATAAAGCTCCCTTCTTTATCCAAACGAATGACCTCCCGGCGCTTAACTTCGAATACGGAATTGTTTAAGGCCGCGTTATCAGGTTGACTGAGCAATGCCAGGTTCGAAATACCGTCACTTTCTATATCCATCTGCTCTGCATTACAGGTCAGAAAATCATTAACCTTATCAAAAATATCAGAAAACCTGTTCCAAGTGAGTTGATCATTATTGTATTTTTCAATTTCAGAAATTACCGCATTAACTTCAGACTGTTCTCCCATTTCTCCATTTTCCCCCAATTCCCTAAGAACTGGCAGATGAAGTTCAAGCCACTGCTTCCATTGTATTTGTTTCGTTTTATCCAGCCCTTCAGAATTTCGTGCATGGATATGCTCCAGACTCCAACAGTTATCCTTGTGTTGCTTAAAGGGGTAGAACTCATCAATTGATTTTGAAAAACGGTAGGTCTCCACATTGAATAATAAAAGAAGATTAAAAATTCTATCATTATGTTCCGGATAACGAAGTTCGGTAATATTGCATGCGATAGATTTTTTTATTTCCTTAGTTACCTTCTCATTAAACTTATCTTTAGAATGAGTCATTGAATAGTTGATCAGTTTGTTGAGATGTGGTTTCTTCCATTTCCCAACATTATTACAGGCAATCAAATAACCTATTTTATGGTATAGGTCCCTATTGCTGTTCCACTCGAGAAGGGTGTGATAAAACAGTTCTATATCTGACCATATTTTTGCGAGACTCTGTTGTTTGTTAAAATGCAAAAAAGTAAATAGTGGATCTTTTTCACCGTCCTTCTTTCCTGCTATCAAGTCCAGAATCAATTCAATTTTTGTATCGTAATCTTTCCTCTTTTTGTTGGTAATAAATGACCAAAATTTCATATCCTGCTCATTTAATTTATGTTCCATTTCATCCCATAAAAGAGCAATCTCAAAATGTCTTAATTGCTTTTCCTCATGACCCAACTCTTTAAAACTGTCTTCCGAAAGGAATAACGCCTTTGTTAGCTCTGCATTTGTAAGTGGAATTTTGCCTATGTTTAATCTTTCAAACAAAGCCTCGCTATCTTCATTATTTTTAACTTCGTACCAGATTATTTTTGAATAGGTTAAAAATTTTGATTGGAATTCAGCACTATCCAATAGTTTCCCACTGTGTAGGTCTTGATAATTATGTTCCCAGTTTCTTATAGTCTGGTACGCCTTGGAGATATGATAAAAATCAATGTTTTCTTTATTTATGTCTACAGTAATATCATCACTATTAACTTTTATTTTCTGAAGAAATTCGACACAGTTTTCCCGCGTTTGATAATCGATTTCAAACAAGTTCTTTTTCTGGCGCCCTGTCCAGAATTCGTTTATATATTGCAAGATCAAGTAAATAGTTGTCAATCGTTGTTGCCCATCAATCACTTCATACCATTCACCTTCCATCATTCTGTCTGGGATAGAATTCGTTTTCAATTTTTTGAGTACTATTGGTTGGAGACAGTAAAAAGTTTTTTTATCAGGTTTGCCTGGTACCTCTCGAGGAATAAAAGAGTCAATATCATCCAGCAGTTGTAAAACCTGTTGAGAAGTCCAACGATAACCTCGTTGGTAATGGCGGATAAAAAACTTGTTTTCTAGTAATTCTGAGATTGTTTTTGGTTTTAACACATTGCTGTCAATATTTTCCATAATCTTCTTCCTACCAGTCCGCGTTAAGGTACTTTTTAAGTTGCCCTTCATTGAGCACCTCATAGGTAATCATCTTCTTTTCCTGAAGCGGTGCGATATTCTTGCCCACGCCATCATAAAGAATGGGATCATACCCTTCAGCCAGCAGTTCATCAATCTTTGTTTTAAACTCTTCAATTTCCTGGAGTTGTTTAAAAATTTTATCCTTTTTACCCTGGGACTCTGCACTGTCATTATTCGCAAGATCTGTCTGTTGATTGATAAGAGCTCTTTCTCGATGTTCAATGTAGACAGATCTGATCCGCATTAATTTATCCCGGCTCCATTTGTAAATGATGATATAACAATCAAAACCTTGTTCCGGCCCACTTGAGATATGCCAAATAAAAGGAGTTTTAGGTAAATAACTGAATAGATTAAGATGATCTGAGAGTTCATAAAAAAAATATCCGTTCAAATAATCATCAAGGAAAATTCCTAAAACAGAATCGAAACTTGAGTACTGGGCCATAGTGAAACCTTTTTCAATAAATTTTGCCTCAAGACGATCAAGAAGAGGTTTTTCTCCAGAGTGTTGATTGCCTCTTTATCCTGGCTAAAATTTCCTGATTATTTTAAACAGATT
>CAYWGN010000229.1:0-8011 GCA_964457495.1 uncultured Desulfobacula sp. | reverse complement strand
TAATCACCGATCTTACCATGCCGGGCATGAACGGGTGGGAAATTTTTACGGCTTTGCGAAAGATTCAGCCAAACCTTCCGGTGATTTTGGTCAGTGGGTACGACGAAGCTCAAGCAATGGAACGGTTTGATTCAGAAAAACCACAAGCTTTTTTACATAAACCATTCTCGAAGGCTGAGCTTGAAAAGGCTTTGAGTAAATCCTTATAGCTATATGTGAGGTCCAATCTGTAAATTGAGCTGCTTAACAATGGTTGTCTTATTCATGTCCATAAAAATGCTACAATTTTTAAGAATGTAAAATACAGTTTCGATTATTTACCGGAGAAAATTTTATTTTCTGATCGAAAATATTAATACCAAGAATGATTAGTATGTCTATCTATATGGGATTTCAGCTGAAAAATAATGGTGTTCACTGAAATTTTAAATACTCAGTCCAGACAAAATATGGGCACCCCCTATATGGTATGTATATAGGGCTCTTCAAGATTAGAGGTTTTTATTCAATTATATGAGCCAAGAATGTCATGACCGGGCATTCTTTCAAATTCTACTCAATATAAAAAAATTAAGGTGACCCCTACATAAATGGCTAAAGTCATGGCCAAAAATTTACCCTAAATCCCCATGAAGTGTAGATTTAGTCAACAGTGAAAAATCTTAAAGATACCGATACAAACCAAAACCGCTTCCCGCTTAGAGTTGAGGCCATGATCATGCAAGTATCATTGGACCTTTTAATTTAATGGCATTAAAAATATACCTTTCATACAACAAAAAAAATTATTTTAGTAAATGAGTCTGACCTGTTGTTACAGCATCAAATATCAATTTTCCAGTTACCTTGAGTTTCCCAAGCTTCCCCTTCTTTTTCGACATAATAGTTTCATATAGTTCTTCTCGATCCATTGGGGGAGTTATCTCTTTTGATTTTTTTTGAAGAGTTAGCGCTTTTGAAGGGCAAACAAGAACGCACAAACCACAACCGATGCAACGGTCCAGATTGATTGTAGCTTTCTGATTATTTTCGGAGACTTTTACTGCTCCAACCTGACATTTTTTTTCACAATTCCCACAGCCTTCGCATAATGCATTATCAATTACTGCAAAATAGTTTGAAGTCCAAAAATCAATTGGTTTTGGAAGATTTTTATGCATAAATAACATTCCACAACAACAACCGCAGCAAGAACAAATAAAGTCAGCTTGCTGCGTATTTGATGGCTGGAATACCAACCCTTCTTTTTGATTTTTTCCCAAAATTGATATAGCTTCGTCCAAGTCAATCCGTCTGCCAATATTATTTCTGATAGCAGCATCTGCCAAATCTCCTATAGCGAGACAAGTTTCTTTGCGATCAGTAATTTTACAGGATTTTCCTGTTACTTTTTTTTTCTCACGACATATGCATGGGAGAATAGTAAATACTCCATTCGATTGTTTTAATAAAGATATTGCTTCATCAAATGTACTGACATCGCTTTTAAAAGTAATGCTTTTGCCAATAGGTATGGTTCTCATTTGTGGTAATTCAGTGCTTAAAAATTCAACGCCAAATTTTTGACCTGACGTGTACCGTTCAAAATCTGCCACAAATTCAGGTGTGAGTCTATTTGTTTGGTATTCATACATCCCAACCACCAGTGGTGCATTGCAATAAAATTTCGTCTCCCCTTTCATTTTTGTTTCAATGCCACCTTTCTTTTCAATGGCATCAAGTATTTCGGATAACATTTCTTTTGAATCAATTTGATCTTTGATTCTTTGATAAATTGTTTCAATGGTTTCAGGTTTATAATTCAGAAAAGTTGCTATCTTCGCTTCATCAGGAGAAAAAATATGTTTCAATATCCTGATTTCCACCCCAGATTTTGTTTCCGGAAAACCAACAGCTTGACTGTCCAAATGTTTTTGTAATTTTCTATAGGCTATTTCATCTGTACTCATATTACTTCTCCTAATAATAAAGTTTGCCCGAAAATGGTATACATAGGTTTTTTATCCCTTTTAAAAAATCGGTAAAATGGCTCAATTAAAAATATCGTTTTCAACGGGTTTTTCGTAATCATTTCTATGAATTAATGCCACAGCCATTTAACGTTCTCCCTCGTATAATTGTCTTTCTTCTATAAATTCTGGAGGATCGTCAATATTCTAATTTGTTTTTTTGTAAATTCAATAGCGATAAAACCAGAACATCCATGCTTCTTTGACTACCAAGAAAGAATAATAATAAGCAAAGGCGCTCATATAAATATAAAGTCTGATCTTATCTATCAATTCAATTTTATGACCCCATGGAGGTGCTACCGCTAATTTTGCGCTGTGATTTTTATAATATATATTCATCCCATTCTGAAAATTACCCCAGGGCCGGAATAAAAATGTGTTCGATATCTCCAATTATGTAGCGCCTTTTTTTTGTTGCGAGTTTTTACCCCGCCTGATCCCGCAGACCCCGCCCCTAATTTTTAAACAATACCCCGCCCGCCCTTCGTAAAGGCCTATAATAGATCTGAGGAGGCGCCAGGTCTATGAAAAAGAAAATACGACAGCGCAGATGTAAAAACTGTGATGATTTATTCAAGCCGGATCCCCGCCATTTAAAACGATGAAAAGGATCAAATGGCTTTAACATCTTAAAATTTATATTGAAAAACAATTAATATATTACAATATCTTTTGCTATTATTAAAAATTTTTTATATAAAAATGGTTAAAAGATCCAGAGAGGCTATAAGTATTTAATCCCAATTATACTATTTATGAGGCCTGACATGAAAATACGTATCGGAAGTTTATATTTTTTAGTGATTATTTTCCTGTGTTTTTTTGAAACAACGATTGCAATGGCCGATGCTTATCAAGATTATATAGACCGGATAGCTGCAAAAAATACAGAGATTGCAGCGTGCAAAGCCACCATTACACATAAACAGGAATTAATTGTCGATGAACAGGCAGGTATTGATGCCGACACAAAAAGCCTGGAACAGGCAAAGAAGATATATGACATCGGTCTTACAAAATATAAAAATATGGAAGCTGAAGTTAAGGGTATTGAGGACAAAATTAATAATTTATCCTCAAATATTTTTATCATGCGAAGCTCGTATAAGGATTTTTACAATGCCTACCTTGCCTACAAGGATGCATGGTCTGCCAAAAATTATGAGCGTATGAATATTGAATACCTCAAAATGTGGCGCTATTCCCATGGATTGGAAGAAAACCCGCCCTATCAGGATCCTGTCACGGGTTTTTACGAAGTCCGCAAATGGTTTATCAAAATGGGAGCCCGTTGGTCCATACGCTCGCTTAACACTGTTGTCTCCACGATAAATCTTGTCAGATCCATCGTCAGTATCAAAGACAAGATATCTGATGTTATTTCGGTTGCCAATGAAGGGTTTAAAGCAGTTTTTGATTACGCTTCAAACGAGGCCATTGATACTATAAAAGAATCAGCAATTGAAAATTTAAAGGCGGCCGGCTCTGAAACCTACAAAGTCATAGATGATACCCTGGCCACGGCAGAGGCATTGAGTGATCCTTTGGGAGGAGCCCAGCAAGAACTGGAACGGATGGTAAAGGGCATCGAAAAAAAGGAGAGTTTTGGATATCCATCCAAAGAAGAGGCCATCGAAAAGATGACTGATCTGATTGTATCTTCCGGAGACCTTCATGAACAGGCACAACTGGATGCAAAAGAAATCCTGGCAGAAATTGAGCCAGTAAAAGATGGCATCAAGGGGTATGAAAATGGCATTGCAGATCAAAAAGAAGCCCAGCGAATTTATTATGAACATATCAAAGCACAAAGAGAAAAAATCATACAGCTTGAACAGGAGCGATCTGCAATTCACTATACCTATAGTGTCGGTAATAAAGGCTGCACAAATTATGTATCTTTTATATCTGTATCTTCAAAGAGCGGGAGTATCCTCAGCCTGAACCGGGAAACCGCATCATTAACCGGATATCCCACGGAGATAGACATCCGGGCCACTACCAGTATTGCAGCCTGCCAATCTGCATCAAAAACATGCACAAATGAAGATGGAAATACAATCATTGTCAGTTATACTTACCAGAGTGGCTTTTCAACCGAACTGGACAGTAAACTGCTTTCCGGAAGAGGGACCAAACTGGCATTTTCTTCTGGCAAACTTTCGCCCACAGGAGCCGGGATCGGAGAGGAGGCGTTTACCTTTACTTTCCCGGGCAAGATTCAATTCATTAAATACGTTGAATCAGATCTTCCCTGCGGCGTGACGACTGACGTGCCTACAGGCAGTGGCGAAGTAAAAGCAACCAGGGATTTTACGATTATTGAGGCATCTGATTTTTTCCTGATTCCGCAAAGGTATAGGAAAAACCAGAAACCCGTTGGAGAAAGTTTTCCAAAAACCTATTTTACTTTTTTTAATAAAACGGAAACCCCTTACGAGGAGGAAATTTTCTGGATCGCCTACAAACTTCCTGGTGAAGACTATTATCAATATAAACAGGTGGATGAATTAAAGGTAAGCGTTGCAGACCTTAAAACCCATCCGGATGGCATGGTCACTGGAAAATTTAATCTTGACGGATACATGAAAGTGGATGGCGACACCGATACTATCAAACTTGCCTCGTTGACCATGTATGCTGAAAACATAACCCCCATGGTGTCATTTGTGGATTACCAGGACCAATCTGTCACCATTACCAAGGGGACAGTGCCTTTGGATAAGGCCATTGACGCTTCCCTGGTGCTCACCTCGGGTTTGAATCCAAAATATGGGATTGATGATTATATCAAGGTTAAGATGATTGTGGATCGGTTTGCTGGTGGAAGGATTTATGCGGATACAACTTTTGTAAAGGAGAATATTTTTTGTGAAAATTTTGATTATATGGGCAGTCCGATTCCAATCTGGTATGAAATTACCATAGAAGAGGACGGCTATGGGGAACGCACGATCGCAACCGGTGACTTTGGAGAGGATCTCATCGGCAGTGTCCAGTATGATGATTTTTACATGACTGAACCGGGTAATCAAACGGAATATCTCTCACATAAAAATATTTTTTCCTGGGAAAAATCATCCATTGATCCGAAAATGAATTTTGATATTCACGGGACCACGCTGGCGGGAGAAGATAGTGTTACCAATATTGGTTATGATGTAATTAAGGATATACTTTTTGATGTAGAATGTGTTGTCGGCATTCAACGCTCCTCCGAATGTGCATATCAACAGAGGTGGTTGTATGGTTTTGACAGTAACACTCCCTTAAATCTCATCGGGGGGCAGTTGACCACTGAACGTAATTACCTGTATTTTGCATCGGAAGGCGTGGTGGATCCGCCTTCGGTAAATGATGAAGATGAAGACGATATTGGTGACCTGGAAGATATCGGTCTGTTTTTAAGCAGCAATCGACAGCATTTTGTCGCCGGATTTAATTACAACGCCGTGAAGCTCAGAATGCGGGATGTGGATGGGCATCGATATTTTGTATTCAAGGTTCTCGGTCCCACGGCTATGGATACCCACTCTGTTCTTTGGACGTTTACAGATGACACGACGCAGCAGGGTACTTTTATCAGAAACGGTATCACCTGGGAATCCAGTATCGAGGCAGATAAAAACCTGAAAGAAGTGGAACTCTTTTCAAGCTCCATGATAAGTCAGGGAAAATATCAGATGGCAGACTTTGTCACCGAATCTCCCACGTTGTACGGGATCGATGAAAATGAATTTGTCATTCGCATGCAGGAACAATTTGCGGAGGAAAGTGGTTCATATCAACTTCAAAGCCAGAAGTTACAATTTGTGCAAAATGATAGGTATCGCGCTTCCGTTGATTTTAATTTTCCTGTCAACAACCCGGCCATGAACCTGGAACGAGCGGCGGGTGTGGATATGCTTGCAATTGAAGAGATCTCCAGTTCCGATAGAACATTACAGTTTTATCTTGGTATGTTACCAAAATTTGCTTTACAGGTGCTACGTGAACCCACGAGTGGCAGTCTGGTCCTTGACCTCAATCGAATTGCTTATACAGCTTCTGCAGGTTTCTCTGGAACCGCTTCTTTTCGTATCGATTTGTATGGTACGATATCCAACCCCTATGGCCCCCTCAACGAATTTGATTCATCTCTAAAGGCTGTTGAATCACGTTATATAGATGTGGCGATAGATTACAGTGGCGCATCACCCGTATTGTCTGTCACCGCTGTGTACAAGTCTCCGATCAATCTGACTGGCTGGATAGGTGGTAGTCCCCAGCATTATCTGGAGTTTGATACTGCGGTGCAGTCGGCCGTTGCTGGTGGTAAAACCTGGATTACTACAACAAATGACCATATAATCACATATGGAGGAGTAGCACCAGCACCCTATACGAATGACTTTTCGAAAGAAGACACACTTACCCTGAATGACGACTATGTCATAGAGGTAACGGGCTACAATAAATACTATGGTTCCCGAGAGATTGAAAGTTTGCCCGGGGAAACATATGTACTGAGCAAACAATATATTATGGCTCTTTTCTATCATATCTTCAGTGAGCCGATTATTGAATTTCAACCCTCAGCATACAAATATACAGAGGGCTTTGTGTATCGAGTACTCAAAGATGGAACGGAAGTTGAATATAACTCAGGTGGATATCCCCTGGACACGTTTGATACTGTTGAGTTGACTTACAACCCACCACTGGGTGAGACACAACCTGCTGGCCTTATGTTAACTGGAAGGACGGCTGATGATTATTATACACAAAGTATTTTTGTTTTCCCGCAGCCGGGTACTTTTATTCCGGCAGATATTGGGGTAACACCGAAAACAGCAGATTTTGGTTCCTTTGTTATCGGTACGACGTCTTCAGAAAAGACCTTTACGGTGAGTAACACAGGACTGGTAGGCTTACATATTGATTCCATAACAATGAGCGGTGCAAATGCTTCCTCATTTTATGTGAGTTCTAATGCTTGTTCCTTCAATACTATTTCACCAGGTGAAAACTGTATCGTAAAGGTTGTTTTTTCTCCTGCTGCCCAGGGGGATCTTACGGCAACCATGAATATTTCTTCTGATGATCCCGATACACCAAATTTGCTGGTGCCACTCAGTGGAACAACGGAAACAGCAGATTTTGGTTCTTTTGCTATTGGTACGACGTCTCCAGAAAAGACCTTTACGGTGACTAACACAGGACTGGTAGACTTACATATTTTTTTTCCCATAACAATGAGCGGTGCAAATGCTTCCTCATTTTATGTGAGTTCTAATGCTTGTTCCTTCAATACTATTTCACCAGGTGAAAACTGTATCGTAAAGGTTGTTTTTTCTCCTGCTGCCCAGGGGGATCTTACGGCAACCATGAATATTTCTTCTGATGATCCCGATACACCAAATTTGCTGGTGCCACTCATTGGAACAACTGATGCATATACTGTTGATTCAGACAATGATGGCATATCAGATAATAAAGACAATTGTCCTGAGACACCAGCAGGTAGCGTCGTTGATGCAGATGGCTGTATTATTAAAGGAGATCTGAACAAGGACAGCAATATTGAACTTGAGGATTCTTTTCTCGGACTTAAGGTTCTAACTTATTACCAGAATTCTGCTGATGTGTCTGAGGACGTAGATGGTGATGGTATAATAGGATTGAAAGATGTCATATACATTATCCAACGTGTTGAGGAAAAAAGCGGGGAATAAGCTGTAAGAGGATGGACTTGGTTTAAACAAATTTTGGATAGCACCATATATTGCATACGAAGTTTTTATAGCTTTGAAAGTTTAATTCAACTTTATGACTCACAACCTCTGTCATAAGCCTTTTTTTACAATAATTTTTATAAATATAAAAAATTGAAGCGAGCCCCACTGGCTATGATATAAACTTTTCAGAATTTAAAAAAACCTTCGTACTATCCTCTGTGAAGGACATCTGGTTTTCCAATGATCAAGGTTCTTCTGACAATACCCAGGGTTCTTTTGTAT
>CAYWGN010000228.1:0-8037 GCA_964457495.1 uncultured Desulfobacula sp. | reverse complement strand
TTCGATTCCCATGCACTTCCGCCATCCCCACCTAAAGAATATCCCCCAAAACAATTGAAAGAATTCAAAAAAAGGCTTGATCAGAAAAAAAGTCCATTGGTCAATAGCCCGTGATTTTGTCTGTGAATCTGTCGTCTCCTAACGCTCTATACGTTTTCCGCTTTCCTTATCAAAAAAATGCAGATTTTTCGAGGAAACAATAAGATCTAAAACGGTGTTTTTTTTAAAATGGCACACATCAGGGAGACGAAGGGTTAACAGGGTTTTATCTTCTCCAAAATGACCATAGACCAGCGTGTCTGCTCCCAGTATTTCAATGTGGTCAATCGTTAAATGCATCATAGCCGTTTTTGATTCTGCAAGAACAAAATGCTCAGGTCGAATCCCCAGGATAACCTCTTGGCCGCCATGATTGGGAACGTCTCCATTTTGAATGGAAAACCGGATACCCCCATGCAGTTCAACCTGTTTTCCATCAGTACTCAATCCAGCTGGCAGAAAATTCATGGCCGGCGAACCGATAAACCCTGCTACAAACCTTGTGGCAGGGTTTTCATAAATTTCTAAAGGTGTGCCTATTTGTACGGCATAACCATCGTCCATGACAATCATCCGGTCCCCAAGCGTCATCGCCTCTATCTGGTCATGGGTAACATAGATACTGGTAATATTCAAAGCTTCCTGGAGCTTTCTTATTTCAAGCCGCATCTGTACACGAAGTTTTGCATCCAGATTGCTCAGGGGTTCATCAAAAAGAAATATTTTGGGTTCCCGGACAATACACCGCCCCATGGCAACCCGCTGGCGTTGACCACCTGAAAGCTGTCTGGGCTTACGGTCCAGAAACTCTGTAATTTCCAGGATTTTTGCAGCGTCAAATACCCTTTTTTTAATTTCAGCCTTTGGCATTTTCCGGATTTTGAGCCCATAGGCCATATTTTTAAAGACCGTCATATGGGGATAGAGTGCATAGTTCTGGAATACCATGGCGATATCTCTATCAGCAGGCTCTAATTTATTCACCACTGCCCCATTAATGGAAATATCCCCTTTTGTTATTGTCTCAAGTCCTGCAACCATTCTGAGCAAAGTGGATTTTCCACAACCGGATGGACCTAAAATAACAATAAATTCTCCATCTTTAATATCACAGCTTATGCCGTGTATCACCTCGGTTTTTCCAAAAGTTTTGTAAACGTTTTTTAAGCTCACTTCTGCCATAATAACTTCCTTATTTTTCAGTCTCAGTCATCCCTTTAACAAATTGTTTCTGCATAAAAATAACGATAAGAATTGGAGGAATCATGGCCAATATGGTAGAGGCCATGATAATCTGCCATTCTGCCTGGCCTTCGCCTACGTCTAACATTCGTTTAATTCCTATTAAAAGCGTATAATAATTTTCATCCGTTGTAATCAACAAAGGCCAGAGATATTGATTCCATCCATAAATAAAAAGGATTACAAATAACGCAGCAATGGAGGTCCGGGACATGGGTAAAAGAATATCAAAAAAGAAACGGATCGGTCCACCGCCGTCAATCTTTACTGCCTCACACAATTCATCCGGCACTGTCATAAAAAATTGACGAAAAAGAAAAGTGGCCGTGGCCGAAGCAATCAAGGGGAAAATCAGGCCTGAATAGGAATCAAGCATTTTTAAATCTGCTGCAACCTTGTAAGTTGGTAAAATTCTAACCTCAACGGGCAGCATTAATGTTATAAAAATGAGCCAGAAAAAAAACATGCGGAAAGGAAATTTAAAATAGACAATTGCATAGGCAGCTAACAATGAAATAGTAATTTTGCCAAAGGTTATGCCAAGTGCCATTATAAGGCTGTTTAGCATCATTGTTCCCACTGTGGCTCCCACGTCCTTTGGGCCAACACTTAGAGCTGTCTTGTAATTTTCTATCAGATGACTTCCTGGTAAAAGAGAAAAATTTGATGTTATTTCATGAAGCGTGTGGGATGAGGCTACAAATGTCACATAAATGGGAATGACAAGAAGCAGCATCCCGAAAATTAGAATTGCGTGGGTTAAAAAAGTCAGCCAGGGCCGATGTTCAACCATAATAACTCCTTAATAGTTAACCTTTCTCTCTATATAGCGAAATTGAACGACAGTAAGAGAGATAACAATAATCATCAATACTACAGATTGAGCAGCAGAACTACCTAAATCAAGACTTAGAAAGCCATCATGGTATACTTTAAAAACCATGATATTTGTAGCATAATTTGGGCCACCATCAGTGATCACATGGATCACGCCAAAGGTATCGAAAAAAGCATAAACAACATTCATTACAATTAGAAAAAAAGTAGTGGGTGACAATAGGGGAAAAGTTATCGTCCAGAATCGTTTTAAAGGCGAAGCGCCATCAATTGCAGCTGCTTCTATAAAAGGCTTGGGGATTGACTGTAGCCCGGCCAGAAAAAATAAAAAATTATAGGAAATTTCCCGCCAGGCTGCCGTAATGATCACAAGAAACATTGCCTGGCCCCCATTCAGGCTGTGGTTCCAGTCATATCCATATATTTTCAAATAAAGTGCAACAATCCCTACCGTTGGATTAAAAAGGAAATACCACAATACCCCAGCTACAGCAGGGGCAACGGCATAGGGCCATATTATCAAAGTCTTATAGGTTGTTGCCCCCTTAATGACACGGTCGGCCATGGTAGCTAAGAGCAGAGAAAAAGACATGGCAATGGCTGCAACAAAAAAGCTGAAAATTATGGTTACATATATGGAGTGCAGATAGGTTTCATCAGTAAAGATATAAGCAAAATTATCTAAGCCGACAAAATTCCTTGAAAGCCCAAAGGCATCTTCCTGCAGGACAGATTGATATATTGCCTGGGAGGCTGGCCAGATAAAAAAAACAAGGGTTATGATAATTTGCGGTGCGATCAAAAAATAGGGAAAAAATTTATGCTTGAAGACGACTCGCTTTTCCATGGGAAGTCCTTTAGAAATATCGAGAGATGGCTGAACTTACCCATAAAAAATGAGTAAGTTCAGCCCTGATCATTTATCGCTACTTATTTGCCTTTTCAAATTTACGCAATAACTTGTTTCCTTCCTTGACTGCGTTGTCCAGACCCTGCTGAGCAGTTTTCTCGCCAACAAAAATAGCCTCTAATTCGCTATACACGACACCGCGCATTTGAACAAAGTTACCAAATCTTAAACCCTTGGAATTGCTTGTGGGTTTATTTAACGTCATCTGCTTTAACGCAGTTTCCATCCCCGGTATTTTCTCATAAACACCCTGCCCCTTAGTCAGATAGTATGCATCAGTGGTGATTGGCAGATATCCTGTGAATTGATGCCAGTCAGCCTGAACTGCAGGAGATGAGAGATAGGTAAAAAACGTGGCAACTCCTCCATATTCCTCTGAAGAATGTCCTGCCATCACCCAGAGACTTGCTCCTCCAATGATAGTGTTTTGAGGAGCGCCAGACACCTCCGGCCAATAGGGGAGCATACTGGTTCTGAACTCAAACTCGCAGGTTTTCTTAAACCCTGCATAGCCTGCTGAGGATTCAGTGTACATGGCAACTTCTCCGGAAGAAAACTTGGCATTTCCCAGGTTCCTCCGTCCACCATATACAAAGATATTTTCCTTTTGCCAATCAGCTAATTGTTGAATATGCTTTACATGCAAAGGACTATTTAAAAGAAATTCCGTATCCAACCCGGCAAAGCCGTTTTCTTTTGTACCTATTGGGATATTATGCCATGCGCTGAAATTTTCCAATTGGATCCAGGATATCCATGCAGTTGAGAAACCAGAATAGCCGGCTTTAACCAGTTTGCTTGAATAGTCTGCCACCTCTGGCCAGGTTTTTGGTGGTTTATCCGGATCAAGCCCTGCCTTTTTAAAGGCATCCACATTATAGTATAGGATTGGTGTTGAGCTGTTAAATGGCATGGACAGCATCTTTCCATCACTGGTTGTGTAGTAACTGGTAACTGTAGACAGATAGACGTTTGGATCAAAGGGGAGCCCTGATTCACCCATTACCTCATAAACAGGCTTGATAGCTCCCTTTGCAGCCATCATAGTCGCGGTTCCCACCTCAAACACCTGAAGGATGTGTGGTGGATTTTTTGAACGGAAGGCAGCAATTCCAGCCGTCATTGTATCTGCATAGTTTCCCTTATATGTTGCAACCACTTTATACTTATTCTGCAACTTGTTAAAATCTTCGGCTATGGCATTCACCTTTTCTCCAAGCCGCCCACCATGGGCATGCCACCAGTTTATCTCAGTGATTGCCTGGGCAGTTGTCACTGAAAAACCAAGAACAAAAACAGCCATTATTAAAAATAATCTATACCTTTTCATTTAAAACCCCCTTCTAATTAAAGTTAAAAATAAAAACCACTCCCTCATATATTACAAATATTAGTTTAGCGTTAAATCTATACTAATATTTTAATATTAAACTTTAATAAATTTTGTATTCCAAATTTATACATTCACTTTTGGGTAAGATTTCTTTTTTGCCTGTTACTGATTCTATATGAGGCCTGAATCTTGTATCTTTTGCTTCTGAAGGAGAACTGCAAATGATCTTTAGAAATCTTCCTGAAAAACTGTCCCTTATGTTTCCCAAAATACATTTAATCCAATAAAATCTGTTTGCTTAAAACATCCATTATCTTATTCTCAATAAATGTCAAGAGCAAGCTGCCTTTTTTAAAAAAAAATTAACTTGTATAGACAGGGAAGGGATAGCAAGCCCTTATTTGCTTGACACGAACACATCTAATAATATATCAAAACTTGTAAAAAATAGATAAAATAGCATCAACTCTTTAATTTTGGACATGTCTCGTGGGTATCTTGGCAAAAGGAAGCCTTATCAGAAAACAGATCATTCTCATGAGCGGTGACGTTATCGTAGGCACAACCATTCTTATGTTGTTTAAAACAATGGGACCCAAAGCGCTTTTCACCGGATTATTTTCTGAAATCTGGGTTATTTTATTTGTTCCCGTTCTGATTTTGAGTTCATATTTTTGTGAAATTTACAATACCCGGATTTGGATACTTAAAACCGTGGCCATCCGATCGGTGACTGCCATGGTAATTTCCTTTTTCTTACTTATTTTATCGAGCATTTTCTCCGGTATATCATGGCACCTGTTCTTTGGATTATTGATTTTTTTTATTTTTCAAATTCTGTGGCAAAGCCTTTACCAGACCACATTTCACTTTCCTTTTTTTACAAAAAATATTGCGGTTATCGGTACTGGCACCACAGCATTGGAGATTGATCGCTTGCTTAAGGCATCTACCGGAAAATATGCTTTTTCAGGCTATATATCCACTGCCATTGATCCGGTTACTGTTGATAAAAACAAAATTATCGGGGAAATTGATGACATAATTGATCTTTGCAGACAATATAGGGTACATACCATTGTTATTGCCTTAACTGAAAAACGGGGCAACCTTACAATCAACAAACTGGTCTCCTGTAAATTAATGGGGGTCCGTATTATTGATTATCCAAGCTTTTATGAAATCATGACCGGGAAAATCCCGGTGGAGAGCATAAACCCAAGCTGGCTTGTGCAAAGCAGTGGATTTTTAATCACTCCGTTTATCCGATTCATGAAAAGAGTTTTTGATATTTTGCTTTCATCCACGGTCCTTATGCTAACCCTGCCCTTTTTTCCTATTTTTTCATTCCTGATTAAATACAAATCCCCAGGACCGATTTTTTATTTCCAAAAACGGGTCGGAAAAAATGGTAACCTTTTTACAATTTACAAATTCAGGAGCATGAGAATAGATGCCGAAGCAGAAACCGGAGCAGCCTGGGCAAAGAAAGATGATCCCCGGTTATCCAAATTTGGCCATATTCTCAGAAAAACCAGGATTGATGAACTTCCACAATTGGTAAATGTTTTAAATGGGAAAATGAGTTTTATCGGCCCAAGGCCGGAACGCCCTGAATTTGTAAACCAAATCAGTGCGGTAACCCCCTATTACAGGGAACGTCATGCCATCAAACCCGGCATCACAGGTTGGGCCCAGGTCATGTATCCTTATGGGTCCTCCCTGGGTGATTCCGTTGAAAAACTTCGTTATGACCTGTATTATATTAATAATTTATCCGTATTTCTTGAACTCTTGATTGTTTTTAAAACCATTAAGGTGATATTGTTCCAAAGGGGGGCCAGGTAGCATGAGCAGAAAAGACCCGAGCCGAATTGATCTGAGTCAGCGGCTTTTTATTGAGCTTGGCACAGCCATACTCATCGAAACCCATGAAAAAAATAACCCACTGTCCGGCAAACTGGTCGGCATGAAGGTGGGCAACTATCTTATTGTCGATATTTCCAGTGACAAATCAGATACGATATCCCTGTCAGAGAACGATCCTGTTTTGGTAAAATATCTTAACCTTGGAGATATTTTCAATTTTTCAAGTATGATTATCCGTGTGTTGGATCAGCCGGACAACTTGATTTTTTTACAATATCCAGACAGGGTGGAAAGCTGTAATATTAGGAATCACAAAAGGGTGGATTGTTTCCTTCCCATCCATGCAAAAATAGGGGATTTTCGTGCACCAGGGATTGCTGTCAATATCAATGCAAAAGGATGCCTCTGCGTGTTTGACCATTTTCCATCATGGGAAAATATCAATACCCGAGAGATTGAACTGATTTTTTCCTATTGTGATTTAGAAGCCTTATCCATCACCGGTGAAATCAAGACGAGCCAAACACAGGGATCAAAAATAAAATTGGGTATCAAATTCAATGAGGTTAACCCGTTTTCACAATCCGTCCTGACAACCCTTGTACCCGCATTAAGATTATGAAATTTAGAGCTTTTTATATCCTTATTTTCTTCTTAGTCTTTTAAATCCGCGTAAAAGGCTTGCGACAGTTTTTCCCTTAATGAAGCTGACAACATACCATGGACAATTTTTTGTCCAAAAAATGTTTGTTCTGCAAAGCGCTCATCAACATGCAGGGGATTTTGATCACCTTATTCTATTATCATTAAATATTGTATTTACAACAGCATTTTTCTGGTGAAAGGATGATGATCCTTGATTAAAAAAGAGGCGTAACGTATAAAAGCAAAGGAAAATTACTCTATAGGATTAATAGGAACTGAACAACCTGAAGGTAAACAATGAAAATTCTGCTTACAAATGATGATGGATATAATGCGCCTGGAATTCTTGCGCTGTACAAAACGCTTCGATCTTATCACGAGGTTATTCTGATTGCACCTGATAGAGAAAAAAGTGCAGTGAGCCATGGCATCAGCCTTAATGAACCCATGAGGATTGATACTATAAGTTTAAATGGGGGAGAGCAGGTATATGCTATTACAGGGACACCTTCCGATTGTGTTAAGCTTGGCCTGTCTGAAGTCTTCACCACTCCGCCTGATTTGGTTATTTCCGGAATTAATCCCGGCAGCAACACAGGGGTTAATATTAATTATTCAGGCACAATAGGGGCAGCCAGGGAAGCTGCATTAAACGGCATATTAAGTATGGCCGTTTCGATATTTACAAAAGGGGAGACATTAGATTTTGAGGGTGTGTCCCGATTTGCCGCCCAGATAGCAGACAACATTCATGATTATAAGCTGCCTTTTGGGACCTTTTTAAATATTAATGTTCCTGGTATTCCAATTGATGAGGTCCGTGGTATCAGAATAACCCGGCAGGCATCAAATAATGTATCAAAAAAATTTGACAAAAGGACAGATCCTAAAAACCGGGCCTATTATTGGTATGCTCGAATTGGAATCACGGATGATGATCCGGGTACAGATGTTAATGCATTATCCCAAAACTATATTTCAATGACTCCTATTCGATGTGATGTCACTGATTATATAGCAATGGCGGAATTGAAAAATTTAAACTTAAAAAAAAACTAAGGCTATCCAAATAAGGCCTTTGCCATTGTTTAAAATGTTAAGTTATTTTTGAGCGAGCCCTAATGATTTGATACAATCTGAAAGTCTTTTTATTGCTTCCTTT
>CAYWGN010000227.1:0-8069 GCA_964457495.1 uncultured Desulfobacula sp. | reverse complement strand
TTATCTTGGGTAATAACACTATCAAACCCCAATGAACCCACATGGGCAAGTATCAATGTGTAGGTACTAACTCCCTGATAAGCATCCCATTGGAATGTCGGGGTAGAACCTGTCAGGCTCAATTCTTCTCCAAGAGTCGGGCTTATCATTGCAATGGAATTACTGGCAATGAATTTAAGGCTGTTTATGTATTTTTCTGAAACAGACCCTTCATATGTTGAACCAATTAAAGAGCCACTATTGTCATATGCTTCAACACCCCATTTAATATCATATAATGCCATAACATCCCAGGTGGCTGTATCAAGGGAAAGTTCATAGACCATACCTATAAATTGTTCTGAAAACCCTGGGGTTGAAGTGGTTGTGCCGCCCAGGGGATTGCTGCTGGAGACACCTGGCGGAATAAGTTCTACAGGAATTGCAACCAAAGTATCATTTAAAAGATCATTCAAATCAAGATGGAGTATGTATTTGGTTGCATTGGCTGCTTTGCTGAAGGAGAATGTGACTTTACCACCAGAAGCACCAAAACTGATTGTTTCATTATCCGTGGGAGCCAACAGGGTTATTTGTTCAAGCGGTGCCGGTGCTGATACTGCCGCTGCCGGATCACTGCCATCACAATCCTGGTCAATACCATCTCCAGCGATTTCTGTGGCGCCTGGATGAATAGTTGCATCATTATCATTACAGTCAGAATTATTTGATACATAACCTGATGGTTGAGAAACGGCTAAAGTTGAGGTATTAGGGTCACCGTAACCGTCACTATCTAAATCATAATACCAGGAATTGCCGGCAGAAGATTTTAAAAAATCAATTTTCTTGTTTTCACTGTTGATGACGACCTGCTGCTGGGCAATGGACCCGTCTGAAAAAGTTGCCTTTACAGTATAAGTACCAGCAGTAACCGGAATCCCATAGCCGCCGGCAGTTGCCGTGGTAGTGGAATCGCCAGTACCTGCAAGTTCTATTGATACATTGCTGATCCCTTCTCCTGCATCATAGAAGTTGTCCCCATCTTTATCATCATAAACGACCCCAAGTATGAAAGAACCTGAAAACTGTAGGTCTGTCCCAAAGTCGCAAGTCAACATGTAAGAATAGGAATAGCCTTGAAAATCACCAAATGCCACTCCAACCCCGACTTCTTTAAAGTCTTCTTCTAATATATTTACCCTGTGCCCTCTGTCCGGATAATCTTCATCAATGAACAGGTTGTCATGGAGTTCAAGAACTGTGGCCACTTCATCAATAGGACCGGTAGACCCGATAAGCGCTAAATTCTCACCAGCAGTAGAGTATTGATATCCGGCATCCTCCATCCGGTCAAAAGGGCTTTTCCCGTCCAGGGAATAATGGTCAAAATAATCCTGATCAATCATATCCTGGGAGTGAAGCCGGGCTGCCTGGATCAATTTTGCATTTAACACCACAGGCTGTACAGGAAGTCCGGAAATCTCTCCAGAGGGCACCCCTTCAAAAAGATCAATGCCCTGGCGGGCTGCTTCAGCGACAGGATTCAGCCGAGCCCGGTTAAGGACTTCCAGGTGAGCCTGTTCAGCAGCCGTGGGGTTGCCATAATCAAAGATATAAACAGTCTGTGGAAAAAGCAGATCTTCTGTTACAGCTCTTTCATCATACCAGGGATTGCCCAGTTGGGAGATTCCCGGAATCCCGGGAGTGTTAGAGTCTGATTCAACGGCCCCAGGTATAAAAATTACTAAAAAAATTGCTGCCAGCAAACCAATCCAGCAGGGCCTCAATAGATTTTCTTTTTTTTCAGTCATGGCAATAATTCTCTAAATAAATTTATATTAAAGACATCCAGAATAAACATATCATAAATTTTGCAAGGCAACAATAATGGACACGAAAAAAGTCAGATTTCAGCAAATTTATTATATAGACTCTTTTTTCCTATCATAATTAATAATATTTTAGCAACAAAGATGGGAAAATAAAAAACTCTTGGGGGCTTACCCATTGCATTGGATATTTTCTGGATAAGATCCCTTGTTGAGTTGATTTATTGAAATACATTTACAGGCATAAGAAATCTTGATACAGGTAATTCTATTTTGATTTTCGTTATATCTGGATAGATGTTATTAATAAGAAATTCAAAAGGAACTTTTTACCTGATAATAATGACTTTTCAATTTATCAGGGAAAATTGACCTGATAATAAATGGTTAGCCATCTAAGGAGACAACACCTTGATAGGCATCAATGACATGAAAGAGCGATATTGGGATCTTCTCAGAAAGCTAAGGGAGATCCGAACAGCGCCTGTAATTAAGAATATCGGGCATTGTCCTACATGCAATCAAGATGTCACTTTTATCGCTCGTAATGAGTGGCTTAGAGATCATTATCTTTGCTCAAATTGCGGCAGCATCCCTCGGGAGCGAGCCCTAATGCTAACCATTGAAGGGTACTGTCCCAATTGGCGCAGCCTCACCATTCATGAGTCTTCACCTGGTAATCGGGGAGCAAGTAAACGTCTTTCCGAAGAGTCCTCTAATTATATCCCTTCACAATATTTTCCTGACCAAGAGCCGGGTAGCATTGTGGGCAAGTTTCGCTGCGAGAATCTTGAAGCACTTACGTTTGCCGATGAAAGTATTGATTTACACGTCACGCAGGATGTGCTGGAACATATTTTTAATCCTTCAAAGGCATTTAAAGAAATAGCTCGCACACTAAAGCCAGGGGGCATGCACATTTGCACGGTTCCTCTAGTCAACAAAGGTATGCCTTCAAAGGTAAGGGCACGAATTGACAACAACGAAATTGTTTATCTGGAGCCGGAGCAATACCATGGAAACCCTGTTGGAGATGGGAGGTCTTTAGTTACATTCGATTGGGGGTTTGACATATGTCGTCACATCTTTAAGGCAAGTGGTCTTTTTACTTATCTTATCCATATTGACGACTTGATGAATGGTATTCGTGCTGAATACATTGAGGTACTGGTAACAGTCAAACCGCGAAATTTGGATCTGTTCCCGGCAGTCTCAAATAAGGCAAGGATTTCTTGACTTTGGTTTTGAATTTATTAAAATTTATTTTTTTCATTAAGATACCAATCAACTGTTTTTTGTATCCCTTCATCCATGCCAACCTCTGGTGTCCAGCCTATTTGCTCTTTAATTTTTTTGTATTCAACCCTTAAAGAGCCCCACAATTTATTATATAGACTCTTTTTTCCTATCATAATTAATAATATTTTAGCAACAAAGATGGGAAAATAAAAAACTCTTGGGGGCTTACCCATTGCATTGGATATTTTCCGGATAAGATCCCTTGTTGATATGTATTCTTCATCACTTATATTGAAAATTCCATTAACTGCTTTTTTATGGGCGACACAGACTGAAATAGCTTGAGTTACATTCTCAAGAGCAATGAAATTTCGTTGATTTTTTACTCCGGCAAAGGGCAGAGGAATACCCCTGTAAACACAATCAAGAAGTTTTAAAAAATTAGCTTTAACATAGGGACCATACACTAATGGAGGCCTTAAAATAACCACTTCCATATCAGTCTGGTTTCCAATTGAAATAAGAGCATGTTCTGCCATTTGCTTTGAAATTGCATAATTATTATTGGGGTTTTCTTTGCTTTTTTCCGTTAAAGGAGTTTTTAAATCTGATGTACCAAGAATTCCTATGGTGCTGATGAATATGAAACGTTTTATATTTTTTTGAACAGCCTGCTGCGCCAGTCTTTTAGTGCCTTTAAAATTAACCTGAAAAAAATTATTATATGATTTACCATCCCCTTTACTTTCAACAGGTACCCTGGCTGCAAGATGAATAACTGCATCAATGTCATTTAATGCAAGTGACCAGTCAGTATTTTCATCAAGATTTTCATAATAAAAAACATCTTCCTCCCTAATAATTTTACCATCATTTTTTTTACGGAGAGCACATTTTACACGATATCCCTTCTCCCGCAGCAAAGGATATAAAGCTCTCCCAATAAGACCCGTAGCACCAGTTAATAAAATATTCATCACTATCACATTCTTTAAAAATTATTTATTATTCCATGTTACTCTTTTATCTTCTTTAAAAAATAAAGTAATAACAGCAAAAACCGCTCTGATAAAAAAGAAAGGTTTTATTAAAAACGCAAAATTCTTAAAATAATATTTTTTGTACAGATTATAAAAAGCAAAATAATAAGACCATATTGCCATATAACTGTTTAATTTAGTGCTCTGGCCTCCATAATGAACCAGTTGTGCTTTTGGATAATAAATAACATCCATGCTTGAATCTCGGACTCTCCTGCAGATATCGGCATCTTCAGCATACATAAAACTGAACTCATCAAACCGCCCTATTTGTTTAAATAGTTCTTGTGAAATCATCATGGCCCCTGCAGAAACTGTATCAACCCTTTGAATTTTTTCATAGTCCCGTTTCGTCTGATAATATTTAGTCGCTTCTTTAGACAGGAAAACCCTTAAAAAAGGAAAAAAATGCCAGAAACCCAATAAAATATTAGGAAAATTCCTGCATGAAACCTGATGGGTGCCATCCTGATTGAGAAATTTTGGTCCAATAATACCAGTTGATGGATTTTTATCCATATATTCGATTAAATTTGACGTAACATCATTTACATAGACAATATCACTGTTTAAAAAAAAGATCCATTTCCCTGTGGCAGACTTGGATGCAGTATTATTCGCCCTGGAAAAACCTTCATTCCTATTGTTATAAATATAATGATAATTTTCATAATCAAGGCTCGACAACATTTGCCGTGATCCATCTTTAGATGCATTATCAATAACAATCACCTCAAACGAACAATTCAAAGTTTTTTGATAAATAGATTCAATACATTCAGCTGTCATCTCTTTTGTATTGTAGGTAACAATTATTATTGATACGTCCATAATTAAATTACCTCATTTACCTTACTTTCTCTCCATTTTTTGAACAAAGGAATAATAATATTTTTCCTGAACCTGATTTTTTCCAATAAATTGTATTTTTCCATATCAACAAAAGGCGAGATATTATTATCATGTCTTCGGTATTTTATCAATTTATCCGGGCAAAACATGGTTTTGCCAAACATTTCACCTATAAGACCAATCCACCAGTCATGCATTGGAATTTTTTCAGGAAAAGGTAAGGATTTTTCCAGAATAAGTCTGTTAAATGCCATGCAAGATCCCATATATGTGTTGGCCATGATATTTTTTAATATCCCTTTTCCAGAGTCTCTAAGATAAAAATAGGAATCATGAATAATATTATTATCTTCTGCATCAATTATTGAGCAGTCACTGACCACCAAGTCATATTGTTTCAAATAAGGCAACATCACATCCAGTTTATCAGGTTCCCATATATCATCCTGGTCAGATAAAAAAATATATCTGCCTTTTGCTTTTTTCAGTGCATTCTCAAAATTATTGATCACATTTTTTTTGCCTGGGTTGGGAAAAAATCGAATTTTCGGGTCATTAAATTCTTTAATGATTTCCATCGTACGATCCTGTGAGCCATCATCGGAAATAATGATTTCATCTTGGGCAGACAATTGTCCCAGGATGGATTTGATCTGACTTACAATAAATTTCTCGCCATTATATGTGGCAATACATACAGATATCCTGCACATGATTCAAAGCCTTTGATTCCATCACTGTATTTAGTGCTTTTTATTCAGAGTCACGATAAGCCAATTCCTCAACCCGCTGCCAGTAGGGGCATGCTTCATATACTTCATGGGATCTTACATACAATTGTTCCCTGATGTCATCCGGCAGACATCTTTTGGAAACATTTACCTTTTTTTTAAATTCCCTGGCCGGGATAATAGATATATCCAGATAATCTCCAAAAATTGCCTTAAAATCAGATTCAAAAAATTCTGTTCTCAAAAACCGGACCCGCCCCGTTTCCAGTATCTCTTCAGGCAAATACTTTTTCACATAATAATCTGCATGGTTGTTATAACCCCCTGATTCAAGAAATCTGCCTTCCAGCAGCTGTTCAGGCCTGTGCGGCAATTTCGGGCTTCTTAAATATTCGAAATTGTATCGGCTTTCCAGCCAGCTGGGCAGTCTTCTAAAAGAGCAGACAATGGTTCGTGATCCAAGTTCAAATAAAGGATCACGTTCTTTTCGATCTGCAATTGAGTCGTGCCATGATACTAAAGGATCCTTATCAATTGTAAAATGATCCTGGAATAAACCAGCCTGGTTAGAAAAATATTCAGTTAACAAGTGCCCTATTTTTGTTCCTGCGCACTTTGGAAAATGCAACCAGACAAATTTTTCATTATAAATCATATATTCCTTTTCCTTATCAGGTCCTTGGTACCGGTTTAAAAGACATCAGCTTTAAAAGCCTTAACAGGTCCGGTTTATACAAAGCTCTCTGCCTTCGTTTTTTTAAGCTTTTTTTAACATTCACCAGGGCATCAAATTTTGCTTTCAACATAATACGGCCATGCCCCTGCCATGCCATATAATAAATTGAAACCATATTTAAGAGGATATGCAAAGGAAGAAAGGCCCAAAACAGGGCAGAGGGCATATTGGCCACATAACACCAGACAAGATTCCTATGGCCGTGATATATTACAAAATCACTGTGTTTTCCCTGTGAGCCTGATCCAACATGGCGTACAACGGCTTTGGCAGCATACCGGCATTTGTATCCGGCCAGATTGAATCGAAAACCCAAATCCACATCTTCAAAATAACAGAACATATCCTCATCAAAACCTCCCAGTGCCAGAAACGACTCTCTTTTATACATGGCAGCTGCAGCACAGGGGGAAAAAATATCATCGGATTCTTCATACCTGCCAACAGTCCTGCTCCCATGGCCCCGGCGCCATGCCATCCCTGAAATATGGTAGCAATCTCCGGTTCCGTCCAGATAAGATGGATTTTCATGGGACAGCATGCGGCTGCCGAAAACATCATAATCAGGATAGTTTATTGATGCTTCATAAAGCGCGGCAAGCCACCCTGGTTCAGGAAAAGCATCCGGATTTAACAGCACTGCCCAGTGGGTGTCAAGATAGTTTTTTACGGCAATATTATTGGCTGCTGAAAACCCCAGATTCGTTTCCATGGGAACCAGTTCCGCTTCTGGAAAATCTTTAACGCAATCACAAGAACCATCTGTACTTTTATTGTCCACCACCAGTATCTTTTGGGGCATGTGAGTCTGGGAAGTCAATTGTGCAAGGCATTTTTTCAGATGCCTGCCACTGTTCCAATTAACAATAACCACTCCAATGGATTTCATCATTAATCCACAAACTCATAATCATCGTTAATATAAATTTTATTTTCTATATTAGTTATATTATCAGTATCTATGACTCTCAAGCCTGTAGAAACAGCACTGATAGAAAAAAGTCTTTCTATGGCGTGGGCAAGTGTTCCATCAACCTGACCATTTTCCTTCTCAAACTCATCTTCATTTATTGCTAAACAAAGAAGTGGTATTATTGATTCCATTCTTGCGAAAAACATTGTTCCAGCAACAAAGGGGATCTCCAATACTTCACTGAACGATAATCCCATCCTTTCGGAATACCATTTAACCCTGTTTTCATTTGATCCCAAATATGTTGTCATGTGAACAATATGGCTACTGGGGCCAATCATACCTATATTTTTATCTGTATCGCAAGATTTGATAATGGACTTAAGCTTTTCAGAATTAACCAGCTTATTGTATAAATCATTTCTCCAGATATCGCCATCTTTTCTGTGGCTGGATTTTTTTGTATGCAGTTTAAGAAAATACTGATATTCTTCTTTTATAACAAGTTTAATAATCTTCAAAAATGGTAACACATCTCTTCCATGGTTTTTCACAATAAGCACAGTATTCGGACAACCTAATTCAGACAAAACACTATTTACCCTTTCCTTATTTTCTATTGTAGTTGTCACAAAAATTTTATAGCTGATATCAAGTTTTTTAATTCTTTCAATCAGCTCATCAAACATATCAATATAATATGCATGTATAATAATCGCTATTTTATTTTTGCCTGGTTTTTTAATC
>CAYWGN010000226.1:0-8112 GCA_964457495.1 uncultured Desulfobacula sp. | reverse complement strand
CTCTACAGGTTCTTTGCCCAGAATGATGAAATAAAAAACTTTGCAGATCATTTTTGATGGAAACCTCTTAAAGGAAAATTTATACATAATTAAAATTGATGAACAATGGGATACTATCATGAAAGTGGTAACATCATTTTGGAGAAAATGCTGCGGATTTGAGGGTGAACTTTTTGGCTGCAAAGAAGAAGCGTAAGAATAAAAGGTTACAGAATAAGGAGTTAGAAGATATCCTGGCAGGAAGGGTATCTGTCACTGCCCTTGAGCTGATTCGTCTGATCCGGCGGGTCAATCCTACCAACAAAGATATTGCCCAGAGGGAGGCCGAAAAACGATACGGAATCAAGGCGCAACTCCAGAGCCTGTTCATCAATAAATTTAAAAATAATCTGCAGGTTATACCTGATCCAAATGATGAACGGCTGGTGAGTTTGAAGTTGAAACATTTTGATGAAAACGCCTGTCATGCAGTGGTGTCTGAACTGGATGACCCGGCACGATCCTGGGTTCAGATGGAGATGAATCTGGAAACTATACAAGACTCCGAGTTCCAGAACAGCACCTCTGTTCCTTCAGGTATGGAAGAATCAAAGTCTACTGCAAAAACTATCAATACCCAGATGCCTTTGAAGCAGGAAGTATACTCTTCTGATGAATTGCTGGTCCTTGGTGCCAAGGCCCTGGAAGTCTATGATTATCATGCCTGTGAGGATTTTTTGTCCCGAGCCTTTTCTATATCACAGGGAGCGCTCCCTGCGGCCCAGGCGCTCTTTGAATTTTTAGTGGATTACCTGGCTGCTTATGAGAGAGTCATTGAACTTTGGGATTCCCTTGCAAAGGAAAGTAGAAAAGATTCCAGGGTTTCAGCCAAACTGGCCCTGGCCCTGGCCAGGTCAGGCAGGATAGAAGAGGCGCTTGCCTGCTTAGATCTGTCAAGGGACCCAAGCGCCATGGAGGTCTATGTTCTGGGCTGTGAATATTATATTTCCCAAAATGCGCCGGATGAGTCTGAAAGGCTCTGCAAAATACTTTCTTCATCCCGGGATCATCCATTTGCCTCTGAAACCAGGGCATTGTTTGAACGAATTGAGCAGCTCAGGATAGACCAGATGAATCCCATGGAAAAGGGAATGCTGAATCATTGGCAGAAGGGCTTCCATGATTTGGCAAACAGTCTGGCTGAAAAAATATTGGAAAAAATTCCTGGTCACAGGACAGCAAAAAAAATTCACATGGATTTTACCCGGATGCAGCAGGAGAAAAAAATCAGACTATTTATAGACCAGGCGGACAGGGCCGGGGCGGCAGAGAATTTCAGCCGGGAGGCCATGCTGCTCAAAAAAGCGCTTGATATCAGTAATGATGACATAGGTGAAAAAATTAAGGCAAGGCTTGAAAACGCGACACTGGCAGCACAAAAGCAGCGTGAACACGAAGAGGTCCATGGGGTTGCAAGTCTCTGGCAAAAGGGTGAACAGGAAAAGTCCATCATGATGTATGTCTCTCTTTCCCGGGACCAGCAGCATCAATGCCTGGCCCTGTTAAAGGATGAGCATTTTTTCTGGACAGATGAGCTGACGGCTTCTGTTTCCCGCATAAAACCGGATAAGGCTGCAGAGGTTGTGTTGGCCCTTGGAAAAGCATGCAGGATGATGGACAACAATGAAGATCCCCTGCTTGTGCTTGAAAAAGTCAATGATGTTGGAGACTTGGTGCAGCACATTCAATCAGGGCGCAAGCTGATGGCCAGGGCCGAAAACCAGGTGCAGACAAGAGAGGCGGAAAAATCAAAAAAATTGTTGAAAAAAGCTGCCAGTCTCCTGGCAGATAAACGGGTAAACCAGGCCCGAAAATATATCCAGACTATCAATGGTAAACAGCTTGATTTGCAGAATAAAAAAAAATTGGAAAGAGTGATGGCTGATCTTGAAAAACAGGTACATATCCAGGATCTGGAGCGGGCTTACACAGCCTCCATTAACCGGCAAAATCATTTCACTGCCCGGGAAACGGCCCAGAAGCTTACCCGGCTCATGCCTGACGGTCAGGACAAAATCTGGCTGAAAAAGGCTGATGAACAGACAGTTTCGATAAAAAAATCCATGTCCCTGGTTCAGATGAAATCCTCCGGACTTGAACCGATCTGGCTTGAACCGACCTTCTGGAAGGCCGGTATTACATGGTGGAATGAGTGTAATGGCTTTGCCGCCATCATGGCCGACGGCCGTCGTATCGTTCTGGTTTCCTGTCTGAACTGCTGGCTGTTTATCAGAATTTTTGATTCCAAAACCCAGATGTTTGATCAGGCCATTATGATGCGGCCCCCGGCAAAAATGGATATACCGACCCTCAGACTGGATGAGGACAAAATCTGGATATGCGGTGGCAATGGTGGGGTCTTATCCATTACCCTGGATCCTCTTGATATTCTCTTCTGGAAGGATTGTAGCATCTTTGTCAAAAAAGACCATGTGCTGGAAGACATCTGGCTCTTTCCCAGACAGAACAATATCTGGCTTCACTGCCGGTCTTTGGAGCAGAGTCAAAGGGATGCTGCATTGGTGGTCAACCTGGAGCAGCAGCGAGAGGTAAGGGCAGTCTGGGTTGATGGGGTTCCCTGGATGGTCAATCAAAGGGGCGAATATTATTTGTGTGATTCTGCTCTGGACTCTGACGTCATCAAGATTTATTCAGGCAGCGGCAGGCAGGAGACATTGTTTACTAAAAAGATCCCGGGTGCTGTGGAGGGCGGGGCCATGCACCCGGACGGCATCCATCTGGTTTTCCTTGTCTATGATGACCAAGTTATGGACCTATTCGAGGAGGGATTGGATGAAACCGATAGTTGTCTCTACATGGAAGTAGTCCCGATTGATGCAGGTCATCCCGTTACACGTAAAATCCCAAGCTCCAGAGGAGATCTGGCCAATGGTATTGCAACCTCCATGGAAACCGGCCTGGTCTTTGTCCATTATTATAATAACATCAATGGCGAGTACCTTCCTTGCCTGTCTGCCTTTAAGCCCAACCAGGATGGTTTTGAAGAGTTGTACATGGTGCGTGTGCCTAAAGATTTTATTTTTGCCACTGACCATGTTTCGAATAAAGTGGCAGGAGTGGCTTCAGGAGAAAACGGCATCCAGTCAATTTTGTTAGATCAAAAAAAGCCCTGGTTTGACCTTTCTGACAGCACACCAAAAATAAAAAGAGATATCCCTCTGCTGGACCAGTATTTTCCTTGTAAAATGCCAACAGGAAAACAATATGATGAATTCATAGATTACAGGATCAGGGTTCAGATTTCCACCATGAAGGATGTCCGGCAAATATTTTATAACATGAAACAAAAAGATCACTGTGATCCTGATGATGTGTTCGCATTTCACGCGGCATTGATAGGGGACCAAATCCATTTCGATCTCTCCACAGAGATTGAACAATGGGCTTATGAGACTTTTCCGGATCATCCACGAACTTTAATGGTAAAGGCTGACCATGCACTCAAGAATCAAGACTGGCCTCGGATCGTTGCCTTGCTCAAGGAAGTGAAAATCCAGAGCATTGACGATGGTACAGCCGGCCATATCTGCCATTTTCTGGGGCTTGGACTGTTTTTCATGGGGGAGATAAAGGAAGCGGTCAAAGTCTGGAGCAGGGGAAAAAGCTTAAAAGAAAGCGAATGCATGCTTGATCAACTGATTTCCTATGGCCGGGTTGCCACCATGTCTGATAAACAAAGGGGAAAAGCCAAGAAGAAAGGAACATATCCCAAAATCCTTCATCTTATTGAAATACTGGACACCTGCCTTGAACTTGGGCATTGGGAGGATGCTGTTGCAGCTGCAACGCACTACAACATCGAGTCCATCTGTTATATTCAGATCCTGGCTCGCCTGACAGAAGCCTTCATGCACCAGACAACTATGGTTGGGAAAGAAGCATGGTTCAAAAAAGTCATCATACTGGATCTGTTCTGCAGGGAAGTCAAAGTACCCCTGATATCAAGGCTTATTTTACCGCCCTATATCATTACCTGGCCTGAAAAGCGTATCAATGAACTGGCTGGCCGGGCAGCGGCCTGGCTTGAGCAATAGGTTTTGATGTATTGCAACTCTTTTTTACTCTTTTTCTCCCTTGATGTAGAGGCCTCGGCTTATGTTCTGTATTTCGTTTTTCTTATTTGCCCGAAAGATGATGTTGCGTATCCTTACATCCTCGATCCCGGTCCGATCTTTAATCTCCTTTAATCCGATGCCTTTGACCCTTCGCCGCCTGATGATGCCCACCACAACATCGTAATCAGACTCATTTTTTGTCGAGACTTTTTTGCTCTTTACTTCGGGTGTAACGGTTTTGACAACCTTTTTGACAGGCTTTAGGGCCACCTTTTTTCCTGACTTGGGTTTTTTCTTTATGGTCATGTTGGATGGGGTCGGCAGATCTTCCATATCAATTCCAAAAGCAGACGAAAGATCGGCATCCTTGATGATCCGCCTGGATGTTTTTGATTTGGCCCGCTTGAGAAGATCGGCAGCCTCTTTCTTGACAGCCTGAGAAATAAGCTGTTCCATCTTGACACCCCTGAGGATGAAAAACAGAGAAGGATCCTGATCAAGTCTCGTGCCCACTCCATAGAGAGTGGCTGCAACATGCTTGCACATCAAGGCCCAGTCCGGGCAGGAGCAGCTAAAATCAATCTGGGACGGGGAGGGAAAAATGCCGGTTTGGGGATCGGTCAACAGGGTCTCCATGGTTTTGGGAAGTTTGCCGTCAATCAAGGCCCCAAGGGAATCAATTTTACCCTGGCACTCCTGAACAATCATTTTCCAGACGGAAGATTTCAGTTTCCTTATGGAAATCTCAACCTTGTAGAGGCTGGAGCCCTGGACAAGGGAGAGGATCTTCCCCTCTGTTATCTTGAGATCCAGAACCGCACCGTGACGTACATAGGAGCGACCCCTTCCAATGCGGTTGGAAAAGTCTGCATAGCCTTCGAGATTCTTATTCCATGAAATGCCCCACCATGACTCTGCAAGCGTTCTTCCCGGGACCTGTATGGGAGAGAGGTCTGGATTTTTCTTCTTCAGCTGCTTGATTTTTTTTTCAGCTTTTGCCCGTTTCTCTTCAACACTCACATATTTTGGAAAGCTGTATCTATAACGACTCATTCTGACTTTACTCCTTTGGTATTAAATCTTAAGAGTGAACAATTCCATAAGCTCTCTGTCATCCATTTCTGTGATCCAGGTACCCTTGGAGTCGGAGATGATCTGTTCTACAAGCTCTTTTTTCTTTTCTATCATAAGATCAATTTTTTCTTCAATGGTGCCCCTTGTGATGAACTTATGCACAAGCACCCCTTTTGTCTGACCGATGCGAAAAACCCTGTCCGTTGCCTGGTTCTCAACGGCAGGGTTCCACCATCGGTCAAAATGGATCACATGGTTGGCCCGGGTAAGGTTGAGCCCCGTCCCCCCTGCCTTTAGAGATAGAACCATAAAGGGGAGGTAACTTTTCCCCTGGAACAGCTCAATGGCCTGCTGACGCTTCTTGATATTAAGACTGCCGTGGATGATGCACCCCTGTTGTTGGAACACGGTCGCAAGAAAGGTTTGAATGGGAGTGACCATTTCCTTGAACTGTGTAAATACCAGCACCCGTTCACGCTTCGCATAAATGGTCTCACAGATCTCTTTAAGCCGAACAAATTTCCCACTCTCTTCAGGGACGAACCCCCCTGTGCCAAGATATTGGTCCGGGTGGTTGCAGATCTGCTTGAACTTCACAAGAGCTGAAAGAACAAGTCCTTTTCTCTGGATGCCCTGATGTGATTGTTCCAGCCTGTTCTCAAGTTCCTTTACGAAATCCATGTAAAGTACCCGCTGTTTTTTGGAAAGCTCAGGAAATGTCCTCATCTCGACCTTATCAGGAAGATCCGGCGCAATTTTCTTGTCCGTCTTCATCCGTCTCAATATATAGGGCGAGACCACCTGCTTTAACCTTCCATAGCCTGAGGGATCGGTCTTGAGTTCCTTTGAAAAGGCCTTGAACTCGGTCAAACTTCCCATAAGTCCCGGGTTGATGAAGTCAAAAAGAGACCAGAGATCGGACAGAGAGTTTTCAATAGGTGTTCCTGTCATGGTGATCCGGGTATCAGATCGAAGCTTTTTAACTATTTTTGACTGCTTGGTGGAGGGATTCTTGATGGCCTGGGCCTCGTCCAAAATAAGCACCCGCCATGGAACATCCTGCATCCATCCATGGCGCTGCACCATGGCATAGGTGGTGATGACAAGGTCGAAGCGCTCCCATTGGATGATTTCCCCTTGTTTGCCACGACTTTCCTTTTCATATCCCGGATGGGCCATAACGTATTTGAGGTTTGGCAGAAAACGGCGGATCTCTGCTTCCCAGTTTGAAAGAAGGGAGGCGGGAACCACTAGAAGGGAAGTCCTGTCCGACTCTTTAGTTCTTAATGTGCTTAGGAAGGCAAGGACCTGGACAGTTTTCCCAAGGCCCATGTCATCGGCAAGACAGGCACCGAATCCAAGAGTGTCGAGAAAGACAAGCCAATTCAAACCCCTCTGCTGGTAGGGGCGAAGTTTTGCCAAAAATCCCCTGCCGGGTTTGGTTTTTGTTACGAGCTCGGGGCTCTTGAGCTTGGAAATCACCTGTTCCAGCCATTCTCCATTGGATATTTCAAGATCTGTCAGGTTTTCAATGGCAGATAGTTTCTCAGGATTGAGCTTAAGCCTGAGGGCCTCTTTAATGGTAAGGCCCTGTTCTCCTGCCATGTCCATGGCAGTTTTGTAGGCACAAAGGAGACTGTCGAGCCTCTGGGTGTCGACTTCAACCCATCGGTTCTTGATTAAGGCAAGCCCATGGCTCTGGCTGAGAAGCTCCTCAACCTCCTCAGGAGATATGGGATCATCTCCGATAAAAAGCCCGGCTTCAACATTGATAAGGGCGTTAATGCCTACCAGTGCAGGTTCTTTGGTGCCAAAGCTTATTTTAAGGGAGGCTCTTGAACTTTTCTTCTTCCACCAGTCTGGTATGCGACAAAGGATTCCACAACGTTCAAAATTCTCCACCTGTTTCAGGAACTCGAAAGCCTCCTGGGCATCCCAGGCAAGATGGTGAAATAACTCTCCCGTCTCCAGGAGTTCCTGAAGCAGATCGCTGGTTTTTGCCGCAGCGTGGACAGTGGTGAGAAGCTCCAGCATTTGTTCCTGGTCATCCCTGTATTCTTCAAGAGCCCAGTGGAGTGGGCGGTGCTTGCTTGTGCCCGTAGCCTCGGAGGTGTAGGTCGCAAGGAATTGGAAAGGATAGGCTTCATCCTTGCTCTCCACCAGGTGGAAATAGACTCTTCCTGCCAGATGGATGTGGGGACTGAATCTGCCGAGGTACTCTTTGACGGTTCCTTTATACTTTTTTATCCCCTGGTTAAAGGTATAATTGAGATCCTCCCACACAAGGGTCATGAAATCCAGGTCCAGGTACTCGGACCCGATCATAAGCGGGGCGGCATGGGCAAGTTCTTTAAGCTCCTGATCGTCATAATGGATATCTGCCCGGTCACGAAGTTCTTCCATGTCGGGCATCTTCCTTAGCTTTTCCATAAAGTGTCTTGAAAGACTCCTGAAAAAATCAAGGGAAGGGGAGAGGGAAATTTGGAAATCGGAACAGCCGAGAAATAGCAGCCACTCCTTTTCGTTGTTGGAATATCGGTTGTAGATCTCCTGATTTAGGAGCTGCTGCTTCTTGCCAAGCCTTCCATTGCAGCTCTCCCAGGTAAGCTGAAAATCATGGGTGTACATGATCTCAACATTAAGCTCCCTGCCTTTATCAACGACCATTCCGGAATCTCCGGCTGCTTACGCTGTTGGTGATTATCAATTGTAGATTCATGGAAGCCTTTTACCAGAAAAGGCGGAACAAAATCAAGCCGGGTTTTGATAACTTCATAGTTGAAAGGTAATACTCCTTCTCCCTATCAACACCACAAATACTTTGATATCAGTCTTTTGATTCTCGAATACAATGGTTTCAAACAATAGAGATATAAATTTTTTCCTTTTGAATTTGGTTTTTTAATGGTAATGATTTTAAAAA
>CAYWGN010000225.1:0-8121 GCA_964457495.1 uncultured Desulfobacula sp. | reverse complement strand
GCCGTTACGATCTCCATAATGGCGTCGGACCAGGGCTCGGTGGTTCCAAATGCCAAAGGGGTGAAAATGAATAAAAAGAAAAATAAAATTTTGGAGAGTTTTAATGGCATATTAATTATGAATCTGAAGAGTAATAATAATCACCATAATTATAATAGTAACCACTCTTTTTCGCACTGAACCTGTTCAGCACCAAACCGGTTATGGGGGCATCCGCTTCCCTTAGTTTTTTTATTCCATTGCCCAGTATTTCATAGGTGGTTTTCCCGGCCCATGTAACAAGGATAAATCCATCAGCGTGCTGGCTTAAAATAATAGGGTCAGTCACACTTGCTATAGGCGGGGTATCAATAATAATTCTGTCATAAATTTCTGAAGCATCGGAAATCAGGGTGATTAATCTCTTTGAGCCTAACAGCTCTGACGGATTGGGAGGGATGGGGCCTGCAGTAATCACATCAAGATTTTCTATCGGCGTACTCAATTCAAGTCCCTTTCCATCTGAAACGCCTGCCAGAAAGGAACTTAACCCGGATGTGTTTTCAAGATTAAAGTGTTTGTGCTGCACGGGCCGCCGCATGTCTGCATCAATCAATAATACTTTTTTCCCTGCCTGGGCAGTGGTTATAGCTAAACAGGCGCTGACAGAAGATTTTCCTTCTCCCGGTGTTACACTGCTGATAAGAAGGGTTTTTAGTGGATTATCAGCAGATGAGAGCATTATGGAAGTCCTCAATCCCTTAAAACTTTCTGCGATCAATGAGGATGAATCGTTTAGCACATTTTGAATAATGGTTTGTTCTTTGTCTTTTAGAAAATCAATGGTGCTGATAACGGGAATATCAAATTTTTCCTCAATGTCTTCAGGTGTTTTAACTGTATTATCAAGGTATTCAAAAAAGAAGGCAAGACCCAACCCCCCAAACAGCCCCAGAATGATACCCAGCAGTATATTCCTCTTTTTTCTGGGCTTGGCAGGATGTTCTGGTAGTTGTGCTTGTTCAATCACCCATACATTGACGGCCTGGCTTCTTTCTGTGATACCGCTTTCTTTCATCTTTTTTATGAGTGCATCGTAAAGATACCGGTTGGTGTCCACTTTTCTCTGGAGGATACCCAGCTGAATGGATTTTTCACCGAATCTGGCTGCCTCAAACCTGGTCTGGGCTAAAAGATCTTTTAAATCCCTTTCATTGGCCTTGGCAAGCAGGTATTCATTTTTTATTGTCTGGACAACTTTCCCAAGTTCATGATATTTTGTATTCTTAAGCTTCTTCAGCTCATTTTTGGCCGTGGTCATCCTGGGATGTTTAGGGCCATATTTTTTTGATAGTTCTGATAATTTTTGATCTGCGATCTGAATTTTCCGGTTGATGGATTCAATTGATGGCGCCCCTACAATTACCGGAATTGTTTCAAGTTGTCCTTTTCTGACATTTTTGATTTGATCATAAACGGCAAACAGCTCTTTTCTTTTTGTTTCAGAAACAGTAAGCTGCCTGGAAAGGTCTGACAGCCTTTCGGGTAAAACAGTGATCTTATCTTCTACCATAACGATATCATGTTTTTTCTTATATTCGTATAACTCCTTTTCCGATTCTTCAAGATTAGCCCGTTGTATTTCCGATTTTTTTTTCATCCAGCCGATGCTATAACCGGAAACCTCCATCTGCATGTCAACCAGTTCATCAATATATGCCTGGGCAACGGCATTGGCTACTTGTACTGCAACAACTGGACTGTCTGACATATAACCGATTTGAAGAATCCTTGAATTTTCAACAGGTGATACAGAAATATTGTTTTTGATAATATTTTCAAGGATCTTGGCTTTTGCCAGGGGGACATCAGGCTTATCCGGCATCAATTTTTGTACTATATCCTTATCAGTTGAATCAGATGCCAGCTTTTCAATCCCAATCATTTCTTTAAATGAAATATATTGGTCTTTTATCCATCCTGTAATGGAAGAAATATAAGATTTCTTTTCTTCTTCTTTTGCGAAAAAAGTGTCATATATTTTTTCCGGATTCAGACTTTTAACTGCCTTTTCCACAACGGCAGAACTCATAATCAATTGATTATGGGTTTCAATAAATTCAGGATCATAGGGGGTATACCTGGCGCCGCTTGTCAATGCCGCGGTTGTATTCCTTTCTATCAAGACTTTGGTGCCCGCAAAATAGAATGGCGTCGCTGTAAATGTGGCAATGATAACGATTAACAGGGTCAGAATAAAAAAGGTAAAAATAGACCCTTTCCGTTTGTTGATAATTCGAAGATAGTCTCTTAAATGTATT
This sequence comes from uncultured Desulfobacula sp., assembly GCA_964457495.1. Classification (GTDB taxonomy): domain Bacteria; phylum Desulfobacterota; class Desulfobacteria; order Desulfobacterales; family Desulfobacteraceae; genus Desulfobacula. Next base: position 5,821 of record CAYWGN010000225.1, on the reverse strand, counting down.
TCTTTTTCATTCATCATCAGAAAAAACTTTCAGGCACTACAATGACATCATCTGGGAGTATTGGTTCGTCCATGTTAGCACGTTCATAAACCGTTTTATTACCATTTACAATACGGATAATTCGAACCTTATTTTTAGCCGCTATTTTAGAAAATCCGCCAGCCATTGTAATGGCCTTGATGACGGTAAGTTCATGTTCATACTTATAAGAATCCGGTTTCTTAACTTCACCGGAAACATAATATGTTGTTGCCTTTGAAATATAGATGCTGTCATTATCCTGTATGGGAAGGTTTAAAGATGTGTCCCCTTTTTTAATGAGTTTTTCCAGATCTATAACAATTTGATCTTTATCAATGCCTGATTCGTTTGTCCGTTTGATAGTAGCGGTGCTGCCGGCATCTGAAGTCAATCCCCCGGCTTTTGAAATAAATTCTAAAAATGTAATTTTGCCCCTGACCTCATATTGCCCCGGATTTCTAACCTGACCTAAAATAGTAGCCTTCTTACTTCGATGTTCAGCAATGAACACATCCACCTGGGGGTTTACAAGATAACCATCCGCCAATAAATTTTCAATTTTAGCCGACACCTGGGAAACGGTAAGGTCTTTTATGGAGAGTTCACCTAAAAGCGGTACGCGTATGGTGCTGTTCGAACTGACCCTGACAGTAGTAGATAAATCTTTATTTTCATAGACATTGATATCAAGAACATCTCCTTCTCCCACCGTGTATTCCTGTGCAGTTAAAATCAGTGGTAGAAAGAATAAAAATAAAATCAGTATGCATTTTTTAAAATCACATTGCATCATTTTTTTACATATATAGGGTAGCTCTCAGGTAAATTTGGTTTACATCAAAATCATAAAACGTATAATTTGAACTGCTTTGATAATAAGAATATCCCAAATCAAAAAACATCCATTCCCTGGGCTCAAACTTTATGGCCGGGCCAAAGCCTAAAATATCATCAGTCCGGTCAAAGCCATTGTACTCGTTACGTTTATAAAAAATACCCAGACTGGCAGACCATTTTTCAGTGAATTTTTGTCCCAGGGTAACATCAACACCGGTTGAAAGAAAACTTGACGCAGCTGCCATTTCAGATTCGTGGAATTTCCGGAATCCGGTTGCTTGAAGTGAGCGTTTAGGGTTAAACTCATGTTGAAGTCGCAGTTCAAAGGAAATGCCGTCCTGATCTGTGACAGCGGATGAGTTAAAATCCTTTTGTATATACCCTAATTTTACAAGCCCGTTTGTTTTGTCGGTAATTTCCCAATTTGTACCTGCATAGTACCGGTTTTCAATACTGTCATTTATAGTACCGGAATCAAATTTAATATCTGAATAATTATATTCGGTAAAAAGATCAACTTTGGTCCAGAATTTATAAAATACAGATATGCCATAAGATTTGTCAGTCCTGTTTCTATTTGAAACAATAGTGTCTTTATAATCCAGGCCATAATTTGATAAAGCCAATTGAAATTTGAATTTGTTTGAAGGCGGATCATAGGTTGTGATAAAATCAATTAGATTATCCTGATGCCTGTAGAGCGTATCTGACAGACCATCTCCGGAGACCTCTTCTCTGTCATTAAAAACACCGATTAAATCAAAGGATAATCCGAAATTAAGATTATACTGAAAAAGAGCTTCTGCTTTGTGATTTATATGATCATGTTTGGAATAGCCGGAGTTAAAGACAAATTCAGGTGAATATAAAAAATAAGATTGATAACGTTTGCTGCCGCCCTCAGGCTTGATGCGGCTCAAGTGGAGCCCACCGGGAGCAGTTATCGTTGTATCGATTTGTAATTGTTTTACTTTGGTTCCAGGGAATACAAGCCAGATCCCCGGGGCTATGGTGGTAATAAGAGAAGATTTTTTATTTAAATTAGTGGCAAAAAGATTATCAGTATAGACTTCTTCAAGGATTATAAAAGGGTGAAATAAACCGCCTTTCTGGCCGAGAATATCAGATGTGATACCTGCATCCCCTGTTGAACCACCAGGTACTGAACCTCCAGGTACTGAACCTCCAGGTATTTCTGACGAACCGCCAGATACGGTTTCTGATCCTGATGGTACTGTTTCTGATCCTGATGGTACTGTTTCTGATCCTGATGGTACGGTTTCTGATCCTGATGGTACGGTTTCTGATCCTGATGGTACGGTTTCTGATCCTGATGGTATGGTTTCCTGGACAATGGAAGGAGAATCCGCTGCATGGGCATATTGGATAATTATGGTAATGAAAAAAACTGCTAAAATTAGTTGGATGAACTTTTTATTACTTTTCATTTTGCACTCCATTATGATGCTACAAAATTGAGTTATAAATTTAAAAAAATTCAAAAAATAAAATTTGCCATAATCATAATATACTGATTAAAAAGTAGCTTAATATTTACCAGGATATATTGTCAATAGAAAAAAGCCTTGAAAGGTTAATTAACAAGGCTTTTTATGAAATTATCAGCGTGTATGTAAATGGGTTTTCAAACTTGTCCGGGTTTCCCATATTCGGATTTTATCCCAGGGGTTGGTGCTAAAGGCTTGATGCGGAAAATGGCTTAGGATCTTTTGCAGCTAAGATGGCGCTGATACGGCCCGGTGCTGCTGTTGCAACAGGGGTATACCCTAATCCAATTTCTTTTAAGCATTGCGCCTGGGCAATATCCTCACTGGAATAAATAGGATTGCACAAACCAGTGGAAAGTCTTGCGTCTGTAGCAGCCTTTGCAAGGACCTGTTTGTTTATATCGCTTTGATTGGCGTACATGCAAAGTTGATTCAGGTCAATTTCTCCGCCATAGCTGAGTACCTTTTTAATAACAGAGTATGGGCTATATCCCAGGTCCACAGCAATTTTTATTACCTCACCAGGCGGAGCGGATAACGCCATTGCGTTTTTAATGGCATTGTCTAAAGCTGAAGTGTCGTTAGTTGGGTATCCTAATCCTGAATATTGATTTGTGGTTTTTATTCTCGCCTGCTGAAGGGCTTGTACATATTCTTGTTCCCAATCATTTTCTTGTGCAAAGCCGGAGTTTGAAAAGACAGTCAGTCCGATTATCAGTATGCTTGTTATCAATATGTTTTTTATCATAACTTAAACCCTCATTAAAATATTATAAGCATCTTACATAGTCTATGCATATGAACAAAGCAATTAGTGTGCCAGAACCAAAATTACCATGTTATAAAGCAAGTGTATTCATTAATTTGAAAATCATGTAATAATTTATCACATTTATAACCTTTATTGCTCAATTTTGTGAAAAATATTTCTAATCCGTTTTATCAGATTTCCTTTCAAGACTTTCCAAAAGGGAAAGTATGTTTCTTGAATTTTTATTTTTTCCGTCGCCATATGAATTAAACGCAATTCCGGTCTGGTAACGATAACTCTGCTCCGGGTTTTTTGATATCCATTTGACATTGGCAATGATTTCAGGTTCTGTTTCAGTCCCCGGGATACTGACCTTTACGATGAGTTGGGCTCCGGCCGCAAGCCTCTGGTCACACAAAAAATTTACCCCGCCTTTGCTCATATTGATAACTGGATAATAGTCCTTTGTATATTTGCCGTGGCCGAAAAAACGGGGTTTGTTCTTATAGTAAATAATAGTGCCAGGGATGCTGAACCTTTTACAGTTTCGTTTTTTCAATGCAGGGTCTCCATTCGAATGCTTGATGTAATAGTTTGATATTATACAATATTAAAATAATATTTCAACTTAAAAAATGCTTAAAGGTGTTTTTGAGGGGGCTGTTTGACAAATAATGGCTTAGAGCATGACAAAATATGTCACATTTTCATTATATATAACCACCTGCTTGTGTATTATACAGCCTGGCATATTTCCCGTTTTCTTTTATAAGCTCCTCGTGGGAACCCTGTTCTATAATATGTCCTTTATCTAGAACAAGAATTTTATCTGCCATTTTAACAGTTGAGTATCTATGGCTTATGATTAAAGCGGCACGCCCTTTCATCAAGTTCTTAAGCTTGGAAAAAATATTCATTTCTGTTTCAGGGTCCAGGGCACTTGACGGTTCATCCAGAATAACAATCTGGGCATCTCTGAAAAAGGCCCTTGAAATCGCTATCATCTGCCATTGTCCAATGCTTAATTCCTCACCATTTTTAAACCATTTTCCCAGCAGGGTATCATAACCCGCGGGGAAACCAGATATTTTTTCATCCACATCCGTTTGTCGGGCAGCTTTTTTTATTTTGGTTATATTGTCTTTTTGTTCAACATCGCCCAGAAAGATGTTTTCTTTGGCGGACAACTGGTATTTGATGTGATCCTGGAAAACAACACTGATTTTTTTTCTGAAATCATCTGTTTTAAAATTTTTAATATTCTGCCCGTCCAAAAAAATGCTACCTTCTTGCGGATCATATAGTCTTGCTAATAATTTTACGATGGTTGATTTACCAGAACCGTTCTCACCGACAAGAGCAACAATTTCTCCTGGTTTTATGGAAAAATTTACACAATTAATAACATTCTTTACACTATTCTGGTAAAAAAAACTCACATTTTTAAATTCAAGATTGGTTCTGATTTTTTCTGGCACATTACATGGAATTTTTGGCTCAAGAACCTGGGGTTCAAGTTTTAAAAAATCATAAAGCTGGGACAAAAATAAATTGTCCTCATACATCTGGGCACCGCTTTCCAAAAAGGTTTTTAAAAATCCAAGCCCTTTTTGGAATCCTTGAAAATACATGACCATGTCTCCCAGGGTGATCGTGCCCTGAGCAGTTTTAAAGGCAATATAGACAAAAGATCCAAAAACAGCCAGGGTAGCGCTTGACTGGGCAATAAAGTCTCCAAAGGCCCGTCTTTTTTCAAAATAGAGTTTTTCATCTTTTAAAATTTTTCTAATGGATTTAAACTGGGTAATAAAATGCTTTCCAAGGTTGAATAGTCTGAATTCCTTGGCATGGGCATCTCCTGTGAGCATCCAGTGAAAATAGTAGGAGCGGCGCTCATCTTCAGTTCTTTTTTCCTGCCAGGAATAGATTTTTTCAGAATATTTCAAGCGTAGCAGAACCCCCGGGATTGAGGCTGCAATCATGACAATGGGAAGGATTGGGTTAAACATGAATAATAACCAGCACACAGCAGCAAAAGATGCCCCGCTCTGGCCTGCCGCAAATAAACCATTCACAATGCTTGTCGGCCGGTAAGGGCCCTCTCTCTGGGCTCTGAAAAGCGTATTCATGTATTCTGGAGATTCATAAAAGGCAAGATCAGCACGGACTGATTTTTCATGCAGAACAGAGAACATGTAATCTGTAACAGTAAGGGATTGGGCTTTTTTAATATAGTCGCTTAAAAAATTAAAAAACGCCGCTATAAGTCCGATCCCGCAACTGATTCCAATGTACAAAAGAGGCTTTGAAAAATCCTGATCAAACAGGCTTGTTTCCTGGCTGAAGTCAAGCCCTGTAACAGAATCAATAATCAGTTTTATAAGGTATAAGGAGACAAGGGGAAGGACACCCAGGACAACAACAACAAACCCTGAAAGCACTGAATATAAAGGAGATGCCTGCCATACAAACTTTAATGCCCTGTCAATCCTGAAGGCATTTTTAAGTTTGGTATTTAAGGAGTTTGGAGTCATCAGACATGATTATACACAAAACAAAAAAAAAAGACAGTGAGCATTTGTAACTCTCTGTCTTTTAAAAGCATACAATAAAAATTTATATTAAGTTAGTTTTTTTTCTTCCCACATCTGTAATAAAGGGTGTTGAAACCGTTCAAAATCTGACAGGACTATAATGTCCCTAT
>CAYWGN010000224.1:0-8142 GCA_964457495.1 uncultured Desulfobacula sp. | reverse complement strand
CCTCCACCAGATAGGTCTTGCCGACTTGACGCGCACCCTGAAGCAGTAATGGCTTGCGTCTTTGATTTTTTTTCCATAGCAATAATTCATTATAAATTTTTCGTTTCAGCGTTTATCTCCAAAATTTCGTCATTATCATCATTAATTATATACTATTTTTTGTTATTTTCTTTAATGTCTATACCATAAAAAACGGATTTTGTCGAGTTTTTTTGGCGGTTTGGCGGGGTCTGACCCCGATCTTTGGCGGGGTCTGACCCCGATAAGTGATCGCTTTTAAGAGATAATCGTTTCAATTTGGGGTATTTTTTCCTCTTAGCGCCGGGTTTTTGGGGGCAAAAACAGAGTTTTAAGCAGCTGCATCCTGCATGGGCTTGGTGTCTGGTTTATAAATTCAAATTTAAATGAATTTTAATTGCATTATTCATATTCTTTGTCAGTTCATTGTTCAAACTGCCTATGGATTTTATCAGTCTTGCCTTATCCAAGGTGCGAATCTGGTCAGCCTTTGCTTTTGAATCTTTTTCCAGACCCGTAATTTTTTTAGGCAAATAAGCTTCAAAGGGATATACTTTAGTCAAATTTTTTGAAGTAAGGGGAATTATGGTAATGGTTCCTGAGTATTTATTGCCCGTATCATTGGATACAACAACAACCGGTCTTGTTTTTGCAATTTCATGGTCTATTACAGGATCAAGCGCAGCCAGAAAAATTTCTCCGCGTTTAATATCCATCCCAGTTCTCAATATCAATGGATTCAAACTCTTTTGTTATTTGCAGGCCTTCTCTGGAAGTTGCCTCATACCCTTCTTTAAGAAGTGCTTCCATTTTCTTTTCTTTTAATTGCATGATTCTTAATTTAATGGCTTCTGCAATAAACTGGCTTCTTTTACGGGGTGCGGAAAATTGATTGAGTTCCTCATTAATGGAAGAAGGCAGTGTAATGTTTAATCTTATCATTTCAGTACTCATTATATATTTCCCCTTAAGTTAATGTGTTTTATTATACGCCTTTAAAACACATTGTAAAACCCATCTTTCCAGATATGGGACGCTGATTTACTCTGATGGACGCTGATTGGGGTCACCCATTAACGGGCAAAGCCCCATGAAAGGGTGCAGGGTCATAAAGGGGTATTTTCTCGCCGGGTTTTATGCCAAGTTCTCCTTTGGTAAAGGCTGTGCACCATTTTTGACATCCCTGTTTTCGATGAGTTCGATAAGCTTGTGCGCTGTTACAATGGGGGCCAGGTTGTTGCCGTTTTCATGATGCTGATAAAAACCGCAGAATTATTGAATTACGCTTATCCATTAGTGATTATTTTCTATTTTAATAAGCGTACCTAAAATAGTTCTTCTAAGCTGCTCTATTCTGCGAAGGGTAAAAGGCGTAAGGGGAAAGCGTACAATATCTTTTGAAACGGCCATTGCTCCGAATGTTCTGCCCGATATGGCAAGGGGAATCAGAATGTGCATAGACCTGTTCCATTGTATTGATGCAGGATCTTTATTGCCAGTGGTAAATTTAATCATGGGGATGTGGCTGTTCAGCGGTTTTTTGGTCGTGTCCAATAATTTTAATTCAACAAACTCAATTTCAAGAAGCCGGGCCGTTATCTGTAACCTCTCCCAAAGTTCTTCCAGGTTTTTTGACTGGGATATTTCAATCTGATGGTTTAGAAAACTTCGCCGGGCGTGGCTTAATCCTGCCTGGTCGCTGATGTCACGGAACCATCCGTAAAATTTATCTGAAGCAAGATATTCAAAATAACCAAGTTTCCGCACAAAGATTGCAACACCGGCACCCAGTAAGACCAGGAACAGTCCAGCCCGCTCATCTCTCAGGTTTGTGGCAAAAATAGCCAGCAGACACAGTAGAAATGTGATTCCGTAAAGGATCAGAACAGCTTTTCTGGTTGTTAATCCCAGGTTGATCAGACGATGGTGAACATGCCCGTTATCAGGATAAAACATTTTTTGTCCGCAGGCAAACCTTCTTAAAGGAGAAAGAATGGTATCAAAAAGGGGCACGCCAAGTGCTAACAACGGGATTGCAAGTGCCGCACCCATCTCGCTTTTTACGGACCCAAGGATTGAAAGGCCTGCAATGGTATATCCCAGAAAATAACTGCCCCCATCTCCCAGGAAGATGGAAGCGGGATTGAAATTGTACCTGAGAAATCCTAGTACTGAGCCTGCAATTATTGAAAAATATAAGGCTAAAAGATACTGATTATTTAAAATCAACAGAAGAACAAGAACCATGGAGGCAAATACAACAATGCCTCCGGCAAGTCCGTCCAGGCCGTCCACCAGGTTGACGGCATTGATAAAAAGCAAAAACCAGAAAATAGTCAATCCATAGTTGAGAACAGGCGAATGGATTATAAATCCGAAAAAACCAACCTTCAGGACACTGACACCGCCGAAAAAGGCAAGGTTTGCTCCGATAATCTGAAAAGCAAATTTGATTTTGGGGCCCAGCCTGTGGCAATCGTCAAACAGGCCTGTGGCGAAAGTAATTATCGCGCCTATAGATAAAAAAAGAAGTTCCCGGTCAAGAACAATCTGGTTGGTAGTATCCGTATGTAATACAGCGGCTATGCCTATGGTAAGAACAAAGGATACAAAGATGGCAAGACCGCCTGTCCTGGGGATAGGGCTTTGATGTACCTTTCGTTTGCCGGGCACATCCATTGCCCCGCACTTTATGCCTATTACCCTTGCTAATGGTGTCAGCAGCAAAGATAGAACCAGAGCTGTTATGAATGTGAAAAGTATTGTTGTCATTTTTATTAAATAGCGGGGTCTGACCCCGATAAGTGTTTGTTTTTTAAAGGTGAATCGTTCAAATAAGGAGTGCTTTTTCCTCTTAGCGCCGGCTTTTTGGGGTCAAAAACAGGGTTTTAGGTCATCATTTAAGCTTTGGCTCTTAAATTAATTATAAATTGATGAAAAAAAAGCAGGCCGATTGATAAAAATCCTGAGCCTACAATCGTAAGAACGCAAATTCGACTTCGTTTTGGTTCAAATCTATCTTCCGGTACAAATGGTTGATCAAGAATTTTAAAGTTAATAATCTCTTTTACTTCAGATATTTTTGACAATTCAAGCTGTTTCCTTAATTCTGTATAAACCGTCTGGGAGGCGAATCGTTCTCTCTGAATTTTAGAAAGGGTTAATTTGTCCGAGGGAACCTGTTTTTCCCAGTATTCAAGTTCTTTTTCTGCTTTATTAAGCTGATCTTCAACAAATTCACGTTCTCTTTTTGCATCGCTTTCATATTCATTTTCAAGGTAGTATCTGACTTCCTTGACAATTCTTTGAAGCATGATTTTTGTAAATTCAGGATCTTCATCAGTCCAGGAGATTGTAATCAGTTCTGTTTCCCGACCTTTATCAACTTGATACCTGTCTTTAAGAGTTATAGCAGCCTTTAGCATTGTCGGTTTTTCTTCAGGGCTCTCAATCTTCCATTTTTTATTTTCCTTATCCCATATGCCTGGATATAATTTCGGAAGGAGATCATACTTTTCAATGAGGCGCTCTTTTATGGTTCTGGAATTTAAAAAAGAAACGATATTTGCATTTTTATCCCCTTTGCCGCCAATGGGGATACTTATCGGCAGGTTTGCTGCCAGGGCTGAAAGACCGGATTGTGAACGTGTTTCTGTAGGCTGCAGAACCACATCTGATTTATATGTTACAGGTATAACAAATAGGGTTACATAGACTGCAACAAGGGTGCACAGCAGGGTGAAGCCCATTATGAACCATTTGCCTTTCCAGATGGTGTTCCAGAGTTCCAGAAGATCCATTTCGTCTTCTTCTCCCATATAGTCCATCTGGGGGACGGGAACATAGATAAATTCTTTTTCCGGGTGTTTTTTATTTTGTTCGATATTTTGTTCAATGGGCATTCTTGATACTTCCTTGGGGTTGGGGTCAATTTGGCTGTCGTGGTTGGGGTCAGGCTTTCGTTATTGCGTTATCGCGTTTGTCAGGGGGTAAAGTATCAAGTCTTTATGGGATTGAATATATTTCTTATCAATCAGTTGAAACGCCATTTCCAGGCTGCCGTTTGATAAGATGCAAATACTGTAACGCTTCTTTAAGTTCCTTATTTTTGCAAAAGTTATAATTTTATGTATAAAATCAGCACATTAAATTATAATCATTGCAATCGCATAGTTGCAAAATACTGTAACGCTTAAATGATTTCTCTATTTTTACAATGGTTTAATGCGATCTTGTAATAATTTCACACTTATGGGTCCGGGGTCGAGTTACGTTTATAAATTTTTCTTAGGACGATTTGTAAAAAAGATATAGACCATCCGCAAGCAAAGCAAAGGAGATGGTCTATAAAGGCATTACAGGTTGGATTCGTCTTTTATGGCATTATTGAGGAGGAAGATCGGCAATAAATTCCAAGGCAAGATTGAGATCAACAAATTTATAATTCAATTCTTTTGCCCTGTCCCGGCAGTCGGTACATATTTCTTTAAACTTGCGCATATCACCCTTGACCGCCATATATATCTGCTCAATAGCTTCCTGTTGTATATCCTTGTATTCCGCAATAAATTTTTCAACCACAATGGGATATAAAATAAGGGTTTTCAAACGACTGAGTATATCTGGGTGCTCACTGGTTAAAAAAGTTCTGACCTTTGGTAATCCGGCAAATATAATGGGAACACCAGCATCAATAATTCGTTTAAAATATGGCCAAACCCGAGGGTCAAGATCATTTGCCTCATCTATTATAATAAAGCAACTGGACAGGTGGCATATTATTTTTAAATATTCCGGGGTTCGTCGATAAGTGGCTTTTGCATCATAATTCAATTCCTTTAAAATAGAAGCCAGGGTCTCATGGATATTGAACAGTGACTCTATCCATACCGCATTAAGTTTTTTTGGGCGTAATAGTTCTAAAAATCGGGTTTTACCCGCACCAAAATCTCCTTCAATTAATACACTCTGTCCACTGTAGATTCGATTATAAGTAGCGCTTAAGTAGGAGACACGCCGTTTGTCACTGATAAAATCTTCTTTCATATTATATTTCTCCATGGGAAGCATAAGGAGCCACATGGATCCTTCTTTGATGCTTTTGACAGTCAAGAATAAATGCATTGAACAGTGCCAAGCCTTTCCTATTTTCAGGCTGTCTCATTTTTTTTGTGTAGGCTATGTACCTTTTTTGGTTATGGTTAAAAATTTGTTGTGTCAGATCCAGAGAAAGACCTTTGTGATACGTTTCGATCAAGATTGGACGATCAATCACCATGCTGTGCTGCTCCAAAAAGGCTATGACCTGGTCCAGCTCATTAACTTCGAGTTGTGCCGATGATGATTGAATCGGTTTTTCAAAAGGTTTTTTGGCAAGTGCTTCTCCCAAAAGTATCCCGTTCTCTTTGGGTTCAAAAATAAACAGCTTGTCATTGTACTTGGATAACTGCACCGGGGTGCTTTTATGACTGCTAAACAATTCAACACCAAGGGTTACATAATAGTCCTGGTTGTCAAACCTGATGGTCTTCTTGTTTGATACTGTGGCTTTTCTCTTTTTGAAGCCGTATTTCATATACTCCTTTACCTGGCCGGAAGAAAAAGTCAGAGTATCAATCCCTGTTGAGAAAAATAAAGCAAGCTTTTGATCCGGGACCCAGGCACTGACCTTTCCTTCTTCACTAAAATAGTGTTTTGTGCTGTTGTGTTCATGGCGATACTCTTCCATCAACGGGCTTTCTTTTAAATCTTGAAGACTGATATCAAGACAGGTAACGGTAACTTTCTCTTTTTTTCCATTATTATAGATGTAGCCTGGCACAGTCTTCATGATTCTGTTCTCAAACGCCTTGATAATCCGGATTTCAAAATTATGGAGACTGCGGTGAGAAGACTCCAGGTGGGCCTTGTCTTTGGGAGCATGAATTCTTGAAAAATCAGGCTCCATATAAAATCCATCCGGGATGGAATGCTTTAAATTCAAGGCATTGATGGCCCGTTTGAGGTTCAAAAAGCCTTTGGCATTATCCGGTCTGATTCGGATTCTTTTTTGAGGAAACGGCGTGCTTAATAAAAACAGTGTAAAAAGATCCACAGAGTTCAAGCTGCTTTCACTAAAATAAGCATCCAGAACAAACATGTGGCGGGACCCTGTATCGTAAAATTCGATCACCTGGGGTTTTTGCCAATAGCCGTTGTCATTTCTGATTTTCAAATACCGAAATTTACACCCATCCATCTGGATCAGATCAAACACCGGTTCTGGCTTAAAGCTGTTTTTCACTGGAACATCATCCTCAAAATCCGGTTTATTCAGATAGGATTTAAGGTTCTCACGTTTGACACAGCGCCTGAGAGCACCAAGAGAGATTGACCGATTCAACTCTTTTTCAAGCCAGTGGTGATAATTTTTAATGGTTCTTGCCTTTTGTGTAATAAATATAAATCCCTGGCTTGACGGATCACAGGACGCTATGATCATTTCCTTAAAACGCTTTTTGGTCTGCTCGTCAACAGAACGGGGTCGTCCACTGCATTTTCGGCCCTCCATAATACCTTTTTCAGCAAGTAGAAGAGGCCCGGGGATGATGCCGGTTTTCTTATACTGATCTTTGTAATATTTTTTACTCCTTCGTTTAGCAGAACCGCTTTTATTCATGATCTTTTTATGGAGCAGCAAATGAAAGCGGTCATCCAATGTCAGATTACGTGTAACCTTCAGGTTATCCATTATCAGGGTCCTTTAAAATTTTTTCTCGTATAACCCGGTTCCACAATAGTCCAGCCTGGCGGGATGTTTTTTGCCAGCGATCATTTTGTGCAACACGAACCTGTTCCAGCATGCCCAAGACAGCCGCCATATACTCCTGGCTGATTTGATCTGTTAGATCTACAGACCTGCCGTTATCGGTTGCCTTACATGAAATGAATTTTTTGATATTATGTGCTGTTATTTCTATGCCTGTGTTCAAAAAACTCTTCCAGGCTTTACGCTGTTCCACAAAATTTAATTGTACCAGGGGGCGTGCCTGGAACTCGTTACTGGGAAGAATATCCCCAATTGGGGACAAATTGTTAACGACCGTATAAGAATCCATCAGGCGGTAAGCCTGGGATTTCCCCATATCCCACCGGGCTCTGGTGTAAGCCTCAAAGGTTTCATAAAGCGTCTGTTTGTACAAGCGTTTATCCCGAATTTCCTTTAGTGCTTTGCCAATTTCATAAAAATGACCCTGCTTCCGGGCTATAAGATTTTCCAGGCATGTTAATCGATCATGCTGCATTATATTAACAGGCCTACTCATTGCCCAAACTCCCAATGATAGTTTGATGGATTGTGGCTGGATCTCTTAACATCATTTCTTTTTTTGAAGATATTGCCTGTGGTACAGTCGGTTTGAAATTTTCAGGTAATGAAAGCACCTGAAAAAGATGACCGTCAAAGGCAATGAGATCCTTATCTATAAGTTCATTTCTTGCCAGAATGTATTCATCCGTGTTGATGCCCAAAAGAGAACATATTTTATCAAAGCTGTAATATGATACCCCCTGGCGATCTGCGGCCAACACCAAAAACAGATAAAGCAGCAATTCATGGTGATTGAGATTGCTCCAAAAACCATTGCGAAGAAAAAAGTGGGGGATCCAGGCAAAGCTGCCCTGGATTTTACGAATACGTTGATGAAGAATTGGTTCTTTGTGAATCATAGGCACCTCCTGATGACAAATAGTCAACAATAATTGGTAAAAATATCAATTGTATATCTGCCCCCATACTCCCGATGGGGAAAATGTTCCACAACAATGCCTTTTGCACCGCAAAAATGACAACATGGTGTCATGGAACTTATATTATGGGAGTTATTATCATGGTCACAGGGGGGTGTTGTACTAGCATCATCCATGATTTTTTTTGATTGGCCTAATCTTCTCCTTCGTTCGGCATCAGCATGGGCACTTCTCCCTTTCTCTGTCTGACGATACAATTTTTGAGCCTTATTATGGATTTCTTTTTTAGCCGGATCGCGGCAGGTATCGCTGCAATATGTCTGGCCATGCCAACAAGATTGACAAACATAAAAAATTTTACCGCACCAACGGCATTTTATTTTCCGTAAAAAAGTT
>CAYWGN010000223.1:0-8182 GCA_964457495.1 uncultured Desulfobacula sp. | reverse complement strand
CTGGTGGATGGCTTCTGCGACAAGATCTTTGCCTGTACCGGTTTCACCTGTGATGAGGATTGATACGTCGCTTTGTGCCAGAACAGGTAGCGTTTGAAAAATTTTTTCCATTTGCGGGCTTCTTCCAACAATATTTGCAAAGCTGTAGGCCACCCTTTCTTCCCGGTCTATGTTTTGTGAAAGCCGGATATCCTCTATGGTTTCAATAAAGCCTTTGGTGTTATGATTATTGTCTAATATGGGTGCGGTTGTCATACGGATTGGCAGTAGCTGACGGTTTAGAGTTATCATATCACTTTTACATAAAACCGGATGGCTGTCATTAGTCATGGCCAGTACAGGGCAATTGGAGATGCAGGCAGCTCCCCTGAGAATATTGTAGCATTGAACGCCATATGCCCTGGAAGGGGAAAAGCCTGAAAGAGCTTCAAAGGCGCGGTTTAAAAAGACAACCCTCCGATCTAAATCAAGAATTAAAACACCGATAGGGATTTCATCCATCAGAAGAGTGAAATCAAGCAGATCTGTCATCAGGCTTTTTATCATGGGATGGGGCAAACGTATCATAAGAATTAGCCGGATATTTTGTTTGTTAATGGTTTAAAAATTATTAAAGGTCTTTTTATTTCAAATTGTTATTACCCTCTGATTTCAATGGGCATATAGTTTTTCAAAGGACAGTCTCCACAGTCGCCTTTGGAATGGATCTGTTTGTAAATAGATTCCAAAGCAGCCCTTGAGTCAGGATAGATATTTTCTCTTCCGAGTTTGTCAATTAAATGGGTCCTTTCCATTACCGCCAGAACTTCTTCTTTCAGGCCACAGAAAGAAATTTCTCGGTTACTGCTTCTTATTGTATCAATGAGAATGGAAATAGCATCTTCGCCGGATGCATCAATATCATTAATTCCTTTGGATGCAATTAGAATATGCATTAAATCAGGTTTTTCAGCAATATATGTGAGTACCTTGTCTTCAAGATAGGTTGCATTGGTAAAGATCAAAGACCCGTCAAACCTGACGACAGCAATGTGTCTGCATTCTCTGAGACCGGCTTTAACTGCATCTCTTAAGGTATCATCCTCTGCTTTGGAAAGAAGCGCGACCCTGGGTCGCAAATGTTGATAAATAAACATTCCAAAAGTAAGCCCGATTCCCACCAGAATACCTTCATGAAGGTGAGGGGCAAAATAAAGGGTACAGACAAAAGTTATAACCGAAATTATGCCTTCTGATCGTTTGGCCTTCCATGCATGAATAAATCCTGATGCGTTGACAAGTCCGATCACGGCCATCATGATGACTGCTGCAAGAACTGCCTGGGGCAGGCTATAGAGAAGAGGGGTAAAGAAAAGCAGTGTCAGGGCAACCATGATACTTGTGACCACTGAAGAAATCCCGCTGACCGCATTGGCCTGGAGGTTGACGGCAGAACGTGAGAATGATCCGGAGACCGCATAACTCTGACCAAACGAGCCGATGATATTGGCAAGACCCTGGCCAATCAATTCCTGATTGGTATCAAGTTTTTGTCCGGTTTTGGCTGCCATGGATTTTGCAATGGCAATAGCCTCCATGAATCCTATCAAAGCTATAATGACAGCAAAGGGGAATAACTGGAGAAAGGCAGCAAGGTATGATGAATTTTCAGGCGCTTTGGGAACACTGATCTTGAGACCTCTGGGGATATCACCCACAACAGCGCCGGCTCCGATCATTTTTAAATTTTTAAGATTAAGGGTCGTGTTACTAACCTTTATTCTCCATTTCCGGCTGTCTGTTTCAAGCCTGTCGGGCAATGTGGATTCAGTATAGAATATTGGTATTTCTCCAGCATCCTTTGCAACCCAAAAGTGAACCAGCCTTAGGTTTTCGCGTTTAATATGGGCGGCTCCTTTTGTTTGATCGATTTTTGCTTGAATCAGGGCAAGCTCATGCTCAATATCAAGTTGTTTTTCCGAAGCATGATGAAGCCCGTGTTCTCTTGTTTCCTCCATAACCTCTTTGAGTTTATGGTTCAAATTGGCCCGTTGGGTTCCCAATTCCTCTATCTTATTAACATCTGCATTAAACCCATAGATGGTTTTTACGACTTCAGGGACTTTAATACTTTCAATGGGGATAAATTTATCATTATTAAAACCAGTGAATTTCGAAATTAAAATGGTAATGGCGACAGCAACGAGAACACTGGGAATCCTCGGGTTAACACGTTTCAGGATCACCATGATGACAATGGCCAGTATCCCCAAAATTAAAGTGGGCAGATGCGTATAATGCAGGGCGGACTTACACACATTTATAATGGTTTGATAGTGGTGGGGGGCCTTGTCAACATAAACACCGAATAGTTTAGAAAACTGGGAAGATGCAATGACGATAGCCGCTGCATTGGTAAACCCATTGACAACCGGATGGGAAAGAAGGTTTACAACCAGCCCCAGCCTGAAAACACCCAGGAAAAGCTGGAAGCATCCTACGGTCATTGCCAGTATGATGGAATAGGCAATAAATTGTGTACTTCCGGCGGTTGCCAAGGGTTCAAGCGAGGCAGCAGACAGCAGCGAAACAACCGCAACAGGTCCCGTGGCAAGTTGACGGCTTGACCCAAATAACGAGGCCACCATTGGCGGTAAAAAAGCAGCATAGAGGCCATAGTACGCTGGAAGTCCTGCGAGCTGTGCATATGCCATGGACTGAGGGATCAGAACCATGGCCACTGTGATTCCAGCAATAACATCCGCGCTTAATTTTGATTTGTTGTAGTCCTGAAACCACAATAAAAAAGGAAATACCTTATAAATCATCTTTTTCTCCTAAGATTAAAATCATCAAATTCTCATTATATCAGTTTGAACAACAGCACTACGGCTTTGTTCAATTTAAATTTTAAAAAAAGTCAGGCTATTCCATCTGACCATACAAATTATAATAACTATACAAGGTTATTTTGTTTGTCAACGAGAAGTGGTTAAAAAAAAGATAGTTGTTTCAAAAAAGGACTCGTGATATGAGAGTTTAATTTTTATTATTTTTATGTATGCGAATACTTTTATATAAAAACATAAAATATGGAATAAAAATACAAGAGGAAAATAATGCCCTGCACCGGATTTGAAACTGTCAGATAAAAGTATACGTTAAGTAAAATAGGGGAATTTATGGGTCAATTTTTTATATCAATACTGATAATTTTATTTGGAGGTTTTTTATCCCTTGTTTTAGCGCAGCAAGCTAAATTGATGAAGATCATTACGGTTTTTTTGTTAAGCGCCGGTTGTCTTTTAGGCTTAATGGATGCTGTGCTAAAACTCATTCAGCCCGGCATTGCCGGCGCATCCTTTAGATATTTGAATGTTTTTTCTCTTGCATTTAAAATGGATGGACTTTCTGGTTTTTTTCTTGTGATCATTTTTGCTATTTGTCTTATTGCCGCGATTTACAGCTTTCATTATATGGAGAATTCAAGAAACGCTTTGAGAACAGCGGTTAACTATTTTTTCTTCAGTATTCTAATTGCCTCCATGGCGTTGGTTGTAACCGCAGCAAATATGATCACCTTCATGCTGTCCTGGGAAATCATGTCCCTGTCATCTTTTTTCCTGGTTATTTACAAGCATAACTCAGCTGAAAGTAGAAAGGCCGGGTATTTTTATTTTATTTTTTCCCATGTTGGTGCCATGTTTATATTAGCAGCATTTGGAATCGTTTATGGCTATACGGGCAGCTTTGGATTTGAAGCCATTGGTTCTCTTCCCGAAGCCGCAAAAATTCTGGTATTTATTTCTTCATTTATCGGTTTTGGTTCAAAAGCCGGTGTTTTCCCCTTTCATGTCTGGTTACCACATGCCCATCCTGCTGCCCCAAGTCATATTTCTGCGGTCATGTCCGGAGTCATGATTAAAACCGGCATTTACGGCATTATAAAAATGTATATTCTTTTGAATTTGCACACTCCTCTTTTTGGGAATATTGTTCTTTTTGCCGGAGTTATTTCGGGTATTCTGGGTATCGTATATGCCCTGGGCCAGCAGGATCTTAAACGGCTGCTCGCCTATTCCAGTGTTGAAAATATCGGCATTATTTTAATCGGATTAGGGGTTGGAATGATTGGCGTTTCATCGAAAAATCCTTTGATGGCAGTTCTTGGATTTACAGGAGGATTTCTTCACATTCTCAATCACTCCATTTTTAAATCCCTTTTGTTTATGGGGGCTGGAATGGTTCTTCATAAAACCGGCACTCGTTCCATTGATGCTCTGGGTGGATTGCTGAAAAACATGAAAATTACCGGACTTGCAGTTATAATTGGGTCTCTGGCCATCTGTGGGCTTCCGCCTTTTAACGGGTTTGTGGGGGAATTTTTTATATATATCGGTGGATTTAAAGGTGTTGGTCTTGATAAATCCGCCTTTGTTATGAGTTGCTTTGCAATTATCAGCCTTGCTGTTATTGGTGGGTTAGCATTGGCCTGTTTTACAAAGGTAATTGGTATTGCCTTTCAAGGAGAACCAAGGACTAAAGCTGCAGTTAATATAGATGAAAAAGGGCCAAGCATGCTTTTCGCCATGTCGATTCTTGCCGGTGCCTGTGTTCTCATAGGTATATTTCCAAAGATTATTCTTTGGATGCCTGTTAAAGCAGTATCAGCTTTGGGGCTCGGATTCAGCCGTGTTCCTCCTGAACCATTTGGGCAGATGGCCGGAAATATTACACTTGCAGCAACTATTTTTCTTGTCTCTTTATTGTTGGTGACAGCGATCCGATGGTTTTTTTACAGGAATAAAACTATTACAAGGTCAGGCACATGGGGATGTGGCTTTACTCAACCAACGGTTAAAATGCAGTATACAGGGTCTTCATATGCATCGTTTATTCTTGATTTTTTCCGACCTGCCGCACCTTTAGACGAAGATCATCCAAAAATCACAGGACGATTCCCTTTAAATACATACTATACGAGTCATGTGAATGATATTGCAGAACTTCACATGAAAAGGGTAATCGTTAATCCGATACTGTTTTTATTTGATAAATTAAGATGGATACAACATGGTGATATTCATCTTTATATTGGTTATATTTTACTGGCTATAATTTTGTTGTTGTTTTTTATATAAAATAAGGATCACAAATGAAATTATTTGAACGCAATTTTTGTTCAATTTATATGATTTTTGATCCTAATTAAATGGGAAGACTTTATGATTGAATCCATTATTCTTTGGCTTCTTGCAGTTTTGGTGGCGCCTTTTTTCTCAGGGGTTATACTTAAAGTAAAGGCTTTTTTCGGGGGAAAAAAAGGGCCACCCCTTCTGATTAATTACTACACCTTGATCAAGCTTTTTAAAAAAGGATCGGTTTATAGTACCAGTACCACTGTAATGTTTAAGTTGGGACCAATCATTTCTTTGGGATCTGCCTTAGTAGTACTTATGTTTCTGCCCATAGCCGGACAAGATCCGATTTTTTCTTTTAACGGAGATATTCTTTTTATTTTATATCTCATGGGTCTTGGCCGATTTTTCGTAATTGCCGCTGCCATGGATACTGCGTCTCCATTTGAAGGTATGGGTGCTGCAAGGGAAGCCTATTTCCCGATTTTATGTGAAGCCACAACCTTTATGATTTTGATCTTTTTTTATAGATTAACAGGCGAGCTTCAGCTATCGGCTTATTTTACAGGTGGGAATACCATTGGGCTTTGGAGTCTGGCTGGGGCACCCTTAATATTTATCGTAATTTCTTTTTTTATTATTTTATTAACGGAAAATTCAAGGGTTCCTGTTGATGATCCTGCCACACATCTGGAGCTTACAATGATTCATGAAGTCATGGTTTTAGATCACAGCGGACCTGATTTTGGACTCATTGAACTGGGATCATTTTGTAAGCTTTTTTTCTATTCAACAATAGTTTCAAGGCTGATTTTCCCTTTTGATTTCGGGTTTTCAGCAATTGGTTGTTTTGTCTTTATAGCAGGGCTTATCATAGTATATGTGGCAGTGGGTGTTACTGAATCCGTCATTGCCCGCTATAGAATGGATAAAGTTCCACAATTTGTCCTGACATCATTTGCATTGGCCTTTTTTGCAACCATTATCACTTTGGAGTTTATCAAATGATACTACATCCGGTTGATACAATTTTATCACTTGTACTGCTTTCTGTTTTATTTGCCTTTGGTGCAAGCCGGCTCCCCGGATTGATAAAGGTGATCGCTTTTCAGGGAATTGTAGTTTCCATGGTTCCTTTTTTTATTGGTCACGATATGAATGCTGGTGGAATGGTCTTCACCTTTGCAACTTTAATAATCAGAGGAATTATTATTCCTATGAGCATTTTTGTGGCTATAAAAAAGGTGGACATAAAAAGAGAGGTGGAACCCATTATCGGTTTTCACGCCTCCATACTATGCGGTCTTGGATTAATCGTTGCAGCAACATATATCAGCAAACAATTGAATATCCCTTCCATCAGTGACTATAAACTTTTGTTTCCCGTCGCCATAGCGCTTCTGGTAACCGGAATGTTCCTTTTGATTGCCAGAAGAAATGCCATAGCCATGGTATTGGGTTATATAATGATGGAAAATGGTATTTATCTTGTTGGAACAACAATTTCAATTCGTGCCCGACATATTGTTGAATTCGGAATTTTACTGGATATACTTGCGGGCGTTATGATAATGGCCATTATACTTCAAAATATCAAACGAACCTTTGATGACGTTGATACAGCTAACTTGAGAACTTTAAAGGAATAGGTATTATTTTATGGTAGAAATCGTCTTTCTGGCTCCTTTCATAACAGGCATTATTGCTTTTTTTATTCCAAAAGTGATGGGCCGCAGGCTTTTAGTAGGTACTGGAGCGATTCATCTTTTTCTTTCACTACTTCTTTGGAAAAATAGACCTGAAGCAATTTTTAATAATTATTTTGCTGTGACACCGGAAGGTCTGTTATCTCTTTTAGTTATTTCTCTTTTGTTCTTTCTGATTTCCATCTATACGATGGCCTATCTTAAAGAAAGTGAAATCCAAAAAGAAAATATTTTTACAGGATTTATGCTCTTGTTTTTATCAACCATGACAATGGTAACCTTATCAGATCATATCATGGTAATGTGGATAGCTATTGAAGCCACAACACTTGCCAGCGCACCCCTTATTTATACCCATAGATCCGCCGCATCCCTTGAAGCAACATGGAAATATATACTGATATGTTCCGTTGGTATTGCCATGGCACTTCTTGGATCAGTTTTTATTACACTTGCCATGGACATTGGTAAAGTTGATGCGCCCCTGTCTTTTTCAGCACTTACAATGGTAGCAAAACAACTTGATCCCATGTGGTTAAAAGCAGGATTTGTATTCATACTGGTTGGATATGGGACGAAAATGGGTCTTGCACCCATGCACACATGGCTTCCCGACGCCCATAGCGAAGCGCCCAGCCCAGCTTCAGCACTATTATCCGGTGTACTTTTAAATTGTGCATACCTGGGTATATTTAAAACAAATAAAATTATGCATGCAGCAGGGTTAAATGATTTTTCAGGTACGATTCTCATCGCTTTTGGTTTGATGTCTATCCTGGCAGCAGCAACATTTATCCTAAAACAAAACGAATATAAAAGAATGCTCGCCTATTCCAGTATCGAGAACATGGGAATCATAGCAGTTGGAACAGGTATTGGCGGTATCGCCGCCTATGGGGCGATGATCTGCATGATCCACCATAGCTTGATCAAATCCTCCCTGTTTTTGTCATCGGGAAATATTTTACTGGGGTATGGCGACAGATTCATTAAAAATACAGGAGATATGGTCAGCCGCATGCCCAAAACCTTTGTGGCTTTTTTCGCCGGGTTTGCAGGTATTTCAGGATTTCCACCCTTTGGTATTTTTATCGGGGAAATGTTTATTATTGTCGGTGCATTCAAAACCGGCCACTATCTAGCAGCAGGTATTTTTATTTTAAGCCTTTGTGTCATTTTTGCAGGATTTGCCAATCAGGTCATGAAAATTTCCTTTAATGATTCAGATTCTACAAAAACAATTGGCCTGAAAGAAAAGGCAAGCCTGGTCTGGCCTCAATATATATTACTCTTAACATCCCTGATATTATGTTTCTATATGCCGGATACATTATATCAAACAATAATTGATGCAGTGAC
>CAYWGN010000222.1:0-8198 GCA_964457495.1 uncultured Desulfobacula sp. | reverse complement strand
TCTGGCTGTCGGACTATGATCATCGTCTTTAAGTGTCTTTACTTGACTCATGGCCCATTCATACTTTCCTGATGGTGGAAAATGGCTTGAAGTAGCTGTTTCCAAGTCACCTCTTAACCAGTGACTTTGTTTCAAATCAATATCAGGTTTTTTGTCTTTAAGTTTGACTCCTGCTTTATTCAATTCAGTGACCATTTTCTGCAAACAATTTCCCACATCGTTGTCCGGAGGATAAAGTGAATCATCAATCCACAGCCCAACTCTAAACTCTTTCAGCTTTGACTTGCGTGAATCAGGGAGTTTGATCTTGATAGCTTTACGTTGATAAGAAGGAGGAGCCACGATAACATCCATTTCATCTTTAAATACCATTTTAACCTCGATTCTTCATTTCAATTCAGTCTTAATTCCACTGCTGGACCGAGTGCCTGGCTGCTGCATTTTTTTTATTTGCCATCCAGCATTCTACCAATGCCCCCTAAAACTGAGCCCTCTCCTTTGCTGCTACCGCCTGCTGACGGAGCATGCTGGATAATTCTGTCCGCCAACCTTGAAAACGGGAGGCTTTGTAGATAAACAGAACCGTGACCACTCAGGGTTGCCAGGAATAAACCCTCTCCACCAAAAAACATGGATTTCAGATTTCCAGCCCTTTGAATATCGTAATAAATACCCGGGGTGAATCCCACAATGCAGCCAGTGTCCACCCGAATGGTTTCTCCTTGCAATTGTTTTTCTACAATAGTGCCCCCAGCATGAACGAAGGCCATTCCATCCCCTAAAAGACGCTGGAGAATGAATCCTTCACCCCCGAAAAAACCTGTTCCAAGTTTTTTGCTGAAAGCAATAGTAACTTTGGTTCCCAATGCAGCGCACAAAAAAGCATCTTTCTGGCAGATCAGTTCTCCACCGATTTTTGCCATATCAACAGGGATGATTTTGCCAGGATACGGGGCGCTGAAAGCAACTCTTTTTTTGCCCTGTACCTGGTTTGTAAAATGAGTCATGAATAAAGATTCCCCAGTCATCGCACGTTTGCCAGCATCGAATAATTTGCCCATAAATCCTTTGTCCGGCTGGGAACCATCTCCCATTTTGGCTTCAAAAGAGATACCGTCTTCCATCCAGTTCATGGCACCGGCTTCGGCAATAACGGTTTCCCCCATATCAAGTTCCACTTCTACTGTCTGCATATCATCACCAAATATTTCATAATCAACTTCATGACATTTCATAAACACCTCCGGAAAATTAAGGTTATTAATTAATCAGCTTTAAGACTGTTTATACACTTTTTTTGGCTCATTGTATAATTAGGTTTGTTTAATAATATGAAATTTAGTCTCAAATACAAAATTCAATTTTATGGAAAAAAAACAATGGGATCATGCCATGATTTAAAAAATCAAAAAAATGTTCCTGCTGTTCTGCAATTTATCAAAGGCTGGAAAAGCGAGCCATATAGCCGTTATTTTTATCCCAGGGTTTCAAAAAATATTGTGTTATTTATCTAAAATCTTTCGTATTGTTTTTGCAATTTTTGACATGGATATTGGTTTCATAACATATGTGCCAGCGGAAAAAGGATGCTGAAGATGGTTCCCTGGCCAGGCCTGCTGTCAACTATAATTGCTCCGCCATGGCTTTTGACAATGCCGTGCACCACGGCCAACCTCATTCCAGAACCTTTGCCCACTTCCTTGGTGGTAAAATAGGGGTCAAAGATCCACTCAACGATTTCAGGATCAATGCCCGGACCTGTATCGCTTACCATTACCTTGACATGTTTGCCGCTTTTCAAGTCAGGATAGTCTTTGAGCAAATTATCGTCCAGAATCACCTTTTCTACTTTAATGGTCAGATTTCCGCCAGTCTGTTCCATGGCATGGGAAGCATTTATGCACAAATTCATCATGATCTGGTCGATCTAGGTTGGGTTAGAAATTACAATCGAAAAATGACCCGTTACGCATTTAAAAATTTCAAACCTGAAATTTACAAATCAATCAACAATCTCTGTTTTAAGACTTTTAGATAGCGGACCATCTTTACGCCATGCCCAGCAGGCATCAACTAAATATTTTTCAATATCCAAAACAGATTCTTCGCTTCTTTGTATTTTTCGTGCTTCAAATATCCAATATCCCTGAAGTGCTGCTGGCGCCATAGATAAAAGTAACGTTGTCAAATGGACACATCCTTTTATACCACCTGCAATCTTTTTGATTTTAGATGTAAATCCTGGTGCGATGTTAAGTCCTTTTATTTTATCAAGACTACTTTCCATTTCTCTACAGATTTCATCATGGGGAGCACCTGGAATTTTAACATGAATATCCACAATTTTTAATTCAGCATTTTTGATGAGTAACTGAATTTGCATATGATGAAAAATATTTGGTTCTATTGGTTCACCAGATCTCTCATAAACAGTTATCAGGTTTCTTTCTTTGAATTCTCCTGAAATTAAAACATGCTCTTCATCTACAACATAGCTTGAAATGTCTAAATTTCTATTATGTATTTTCTCAAGCTTATCTACTTCTAAACATTCCATTAAATATCTTATCCCTTTTCTTTAGGAAAACTGTAATTAAATTTGAATCATCAAAAATAATGGAAAATATGTCAATAAAATTTTTATCAAACTACCAAAAAAATTATTATATTGAAAATTCCCATTATTTTAAGCCCTGATGAAGGTCAAGAATGGAAAATTTATCTATATTTTTTAAAGTGTTTCTGATAATTTCAACATGACATCGTATCTTGATATTATTGAAATTGTAATGTTATCCGGATAGATTTTTATATGCTTGACATTGATATTCCTGCCAAGTAATGGATATCATGAATAATATCCAGACCTGTTAAATTACTTATTATAGTCAAAAAATGCATCATCTTAGGAGAAAGAAAGTCAAATGAAATATAAGATTTTTGTTGACGGACAGTTCGGAACCACTGGTTTGAAAATACATGAAATGCTTAGCGGGAGGAGTGATCTTGAGATTCTGGAAATAACGGAAGAGGAAAAAAAGAATCCTGAAGTCAAACAAAGACTTCTCAATCAGGCTGATATGGTATTTCTCTGTTTGCCCGATATTGCCTCTAAAGAATCTATTCGATATATCACTAATAATGAGACAAAAGTTATCGATGCAAGCACTGCCCACCGTACAAACAGTGAGTGGACTTACGGCATACCCGAATTAAACCCGTATCAAAGAGAAAAAATCAAAAACAGCAACAGGGTTTGCGTGCCCGGATGCCATGCAACAGGCTTTATCATGGCAATGAATCCATTGATCGAAAACAGTATCGTTTCAAAGAAACAGAAACTGGTTTGTCACTCTATTACCGGATACAGTGGGGGAGGAAGAGGGCTGATAGACATTTACGAAGATTCCAAAAATTTCGCCAAAATAAATGCTCAAAGGCCCTACGCTCTCAATCTTGATCATAAGCACCTGCCTGAAATGCAATATGTTTTGCGGTTGGAAACTGCCCCGTTGTTTACACCCAGCGTCGGAAATTTCAGACAGGGTATGTTGGTGATGTCCTATTTAATTAAAGACGATTTGCTTAAAGATGTATCCGGGAAGGATATTATCGAGTTGTATAATGCGTATTATGAAAGCGAAGCATTCATCAAAATCATTGAAAACAATGATGAATATCTCGATAACGGTTTTTTGGATGCAACAGCGTGTAATAACACCAATAGAATCGAAATATCTTTCTATGAAAACAGAGACTACATGGTGATTATTTCCCGCCTGGACAATCTCGGAAAGGGTGCATCCGGTGCGGCAGTTCAGAATATGAACCTTATGCTTGGGGTGGACGAAAATAGAGGATTGAGAACATAGAAGGCTATTCATTACCATTTAGGGAAAATGCCAGTATTGGCAAATTCCCTAAATGGCGATTTGATGTGATAGTCAGGCCATTACAACAAACAAGGAATTTAATTGTTTTCGATCAAATATTAACTATAGGAGAAAAAGATAATGGCATATGAAGATGCATATACAGATTGCAAATGGGTGGAATTTGAAGTTCTTGAACGATTCATGAAAGATGTGCTGATGGCAAGCGGCATCCCCCAGGAAGATGCAGCTATTATCAGTGATGTGCTTATCACATCAGACAAACGCGGCATTGATTCCCATGGCATCGGCCGGTTGAAACCCATTTACATTGACAGAATTGATGCAGGCATTCTGAACCCAATCACTAAAATCACCGTTGTGAAGGACAAAAAAACCACTGCAGTACTGGACGGTAACAACGGCATGGGGCATGTCATCGCCAAAAAGGCCATGCAGATGGCAATAGACAAGGCAAAAGCCCACGGCATGGGCATGGTGGCTGTTCGAAATTCAACCCACTACGGCATTGCCGGCTATTATGCTTTGATGGCGGCCGGCGCCGGGATGATCAGCATGAACGGCACCAATGCCAGGCCGTCCATAGCCCCCACATTTGGTGTCGAAAACATGCTGGGGACAAATCCTTTGACAATGGGATTCCCTACGGATGAAGCATTCCCCTTTGTCCTGGATTGTGCCACATCGGTTTCCCAGCGGGGCAAAATCGAAGTTTACGGCAGAGCAAACAAGCCGCTTCCACGGGGATGGGTGATCGGCCTGGACGGCAAAACACGGACCGATACGACCCAGGTGCTTGAGGATCTGACAAAGGGAAAGGCCGCACTGACACCCCTTGGCGGCATTGGCGAAGACACGGGCGGATATAAAGGCTACGGATATGCCACCATTGTTGAAGTCCTCTGTGCAGCCTTGCAGGGAAATAATTTTCTAAAACAAATCAATGAAGTTGATGCTGCCGGCAAAAAGGTTCCCATTCAGCTGGGCCATTTCTTTATTGCCATTGATATTGAAGAGTTCAGCGAACTTGCCCGGTTTAAAAAAGATGCCGGGGATATCATGCGGGAGTTGCGCTCATCCAAAAAGGCACCGGGCCAAAACCATATTTATACGGCAGGGGAAAAAGAATGGATTGCCTGGCAATATCGAAAAGTCCATGGCTGTCCTGTCCCCAAAGCCCTTCAGTCCCAGATGAAAGGACTCAGGGATCGCTTTAAATTGAACTATTGTTTTGATTTTGAAAAATGACATGGGAGATAAGTTCGGGTAGTATTATTCTATGACCATTTTGTAATGGAGGTGTGTATTTGAAAACTGGTATGATCACTAACAAGGAACTTTCAAAGTTGTTACTGCACCCGGACAGTATTGCGGTGATCGGGGCCAGTGGTAATCCATTGAAGCCCGGTGGACGGGTATTCAAAAATATAAAAGATGGTAACTATGCCGGAAAACTTTGGCCGGTTAATCCCAAGTCGGATGAAATAATGGGGGCCAAAGCTTATCCAGGCATTCCTGATTTACCGGGAACTCCTGATCTGGCGTTGATTGCCATCCCGGCTCCTGGTGTGATTGGAGCCATGCAGCAACTGGCTGCAAAAGGAACCAAAGCGGTTATAATTTTGACAGCTGGTTTTGGCGAGAAAGGTGAAGAAGGGAAAGCCGAGGAACAAAAAATCCTGAAATTGGCCAGCGCCAATGGGATGAAGGTAGTAGGCCCCAATTGTTCTGGCTTTTTGACACCGATATATGCTGGTAAGTTCGCCGGTATCATTCCCGACCTGAAACCGGGTACTATAGACCTGGTCAGCGGCTCGGGTGCCACAGTTGATTATCTTATGGAGCAGGCAGCGACACGGGGATTACGATTCAGTCATGTACTCAATTTTGGTAATTCCATTCAAATGGGTGTGGAGGACATGCTGGAATTACTGGATGAAAGTCACGGTCCGGGTAGCTCCAAAATAGTTTTGATTTATATGGAGTCTGTCAGAAAACCTCAAAAACTATTGAAGCATGTCAGAAGCCTGGTGGCCAAGGGGTGTATTTTTGCAGGTATTAAATCCGGAACCACGGATGCCGGAGCAAAGGCTGCCGCAAGCCATACCGGGGCAATGGCGTCTTCCGACAATGCCGTTCAGGCACTATTTAATAAAGCAGGAATTATCCGGGTTAAAAGCAAGGCTGAACTGATTGAGGTTGCCTGTGCGCTGGTTTGTTTAAAAGGGGCCGCCAAAGGTAACAAAGCCGTTATTGTAACAGACGCAGGCGGGCCTGGTGTTATGTTGTCAGATGAATTGAACCGGTTCGGTGTGGAATTGGCTACGTTTTCAGAAAAAACCAATGAACGGCTGGCCGGCATCCTTCCTCCTGAAGCTGCCTGGGGAAACCCCATTGATTGTTTGCCCGGTCGAACAGCCGAAATCATTCAAAATGTATTTACTATTTTGGGTGAAGAGGAAGCGGATAACATCGATTTTGCCTTTTTTGTTTCCGGGAATTCGGGTATGTCAGACAACGGGGAGATATACCAGGCAATCATTGAGTTGACTAAAACCTGTTTGATCCCGATTTTACCGGTTCTAAGTTCTGCGACAACTTGTGCTGATTTGCTGGAAAAGGTCAAGGAAAGCGAAACGATCTATTTCCCTGATGAGGTTCTTGTGGGATATGCAGTCAGCCAGATAGTCAATAGACCGGTCATTAGTGATCAATCCTTGTCTTTGGATAATTATAACAAAGAGGGTATTGCTAAAGTTCTGGCGGATTCAGGCAAAATTCTGAGTCCTGAAGCTGTGGAAACGGTATTAAAAAAAGCAGGATTTAAATTACCGCCTCAAACTGAAATTTCCAGTGAAGCTGAACTTAAGGAAGCTTGCCGGAAGGTGACGTTTCCCGTTGTTATGAAAGTGGTTGGTCCTTTGCATAAGAGTGATGTCGGTGGTGTAAAAACAGATATTTGTCATATGGAAGAGGCCTGCAATGCTTTTAAAGAGCTGATGGCTATTCCAGATGTCAAAGGAGTTCTGATACAGAAGATGGTTACTGGAACCGAAGTGATTCTGGGGGCAGCCAGAGACGGTGACTTTGGTCATTTGATCATGTTCGGACTGGGGGGCATCTATACAGAAGTATTAAAGGATGTTCAGTTCGCTTTGGCTCCTTTATCCACAGACGAAGCGATGAAAATGATTCGCAGTCTCCGATCATTCAAGATACTTGAGGGTGTCCGTGGCGAAGCGGGCATTTCCCTGGATTTACTGGCCGAATATTTGGTTCGTCTTGGCAGGCTTGTCACAGATTTTCCAATTATCCAGGAGATGGACCTCAATCCAGTTAAAGGTGTGGGAAAAGATCTATATGCTGTTGATGCCAGAATCTTTATTTTAAAGAAAAATTTGCCAACGCATTTGGTTTTTCACCCTTGGTTTCCGTGTGATCGCCCTGAACATTCATGATCATTGTTTATTAATTTTTTCTCGTGTCCCTTGACAAGGACCAAGGCCCTGTCTTATAGCACCTGAAGGAGAGCCGGGAAACAAGCCTGGTAAAAATAGCCGCCGTGGACAGGACCCATGACCCCGGGAAAACATTTACCTGCCTCATCAAAGGATTCGGGCTGACATCCGGGGCAATGGCCTGCAGCGCTCACTTTTTGACTACCACAAAAAACCTGAATGGATAAACTCAAACTAACTTGCATGAGAAGTAATTTCTAGGATGCTTAAACATTCAAAATATATCTGAATTATCCTGACATTATTTTATATTACAAAGATTGTCTTTTTGATTGAACGGGTATAAGTAAATTGTATTTTTATTTTTATATCAGGGTATAATAATGTTATTATGACAGCATTTTTTTAGTCAAGATTTTTATTGACCTTTAAGCAAATAGAATGCACCCTATGAATCATGAAAAACATTACGTTTGAAAATCCGATGCTTACCAGAGAGCTCTTCGGTCATCACAACTATAATCTGGATAAAATTTGCAAAGCGTTTAATGTGGAGATCAATACAAGGGGCAGCGCTTTGTTGGTTAATGGCACAGCCCACAATACTGACCTTGCTGAAAAAATACTCCAACAATGTTATCAGCTTCTGGAAAATAAATTTTCTTTTGACGAAGCAGATTTTGATGCCGCCATAAAAATTATAAAACACAACAATAATTCCCATATCAAAGATATTTTTTCTACAACAATTTTTAAAACAGTTAGAAACAAACCCATCACCCCACGCAATCTTGCCCAAAAAGAATATGCAGAGGCAAGCCTTAAAAATGATATTCTTTTTGCCATA
>CAYWGN010000221.1:0-8336 GCA_964457495.1 uncultured Desulfobacula sp. | reverse complement strand
AATAGTATAGCATGTTCGCAGAATTATTCAAGCTACCATGACTGTCTGTGTACCGATAAATTCGGTTTCAAACTTTGGAGTACCATCCTCAAGGAGCATCTCAATTACCTCTTTTAAATTTTTGTTGAGTTCATCCAAGGTTTCGCCCTGAGTATGTGCTCCGGGAAAACCCGGGACAAAGCCAACGTAAAGACCTGTGTCAGGGCATCTCTCCACGACTGCTGTAAATACTTGCATTATATATCTCCTTATGGCTCAAACTCTTCCATCATAATCTCTTCTAAAATCATTAGGAATATTATATGTCATGATTTTTTTTTCTTCAAGACCTTTACAAATAACATCAAATACATCCTTCAGTTTTCAAATTTTAAAAGATGTTCTTTTCATGCCCTTCATGCCCTTCATGTGCTTAATGGTAAAAAAAAATCCCCTTCATGGTAAACAATCAATCAGGAAGAAACCCAGAAAGAACAGGCGTAATTTTTCTGACAAACGACTGAAGCCTATTTTCCGCCTCACCCAGACTCTCATTCTCCCCCACAGGCGCAATAACCCGCACCAGCGCCCCATCCGTTCTCTGCCGGGTCAAAGCATCCCAAAAAGTATACCATTTCATCTGAAACGCATTGGTCAATACCCGCCCCCGCATGGGAAACCAATAATAAGAAAGCTGCCGAAAGCTACCCTTCCGGATCAAAGCCCGACTCACAGGAATACCGCCCCCCCCTTCAAAAGCAACAAACGCATCCCCATCCTCGCTGAACACCCAGCCCCCGCCCCGCAGACAGGTAGCCGGCGAATGGATAGACTCTCCCTTTCTCTGACTTTCATAATAGGCAACATAAAAATTCAAACCCCGGCCTTCTTTATCCACATAATCAGCCATGATATAATCACTGAAATCCAAAGCATTAATAAACTGATCCTCCATTACCTGCCTTGACCCGGTCCACTCCCCCACCTTCATAGGAAACTCGTCAAAAGACCTCCCCATGGGAACAGCCTCCCGAAACTCAATCCCCCTTGACAAAACAAGCGTAAGCCCAAGCAGAACAACAGACACAATAAACTGGGGCTGCATAAAAGAGGCCCCCTTTTTTGACACCCTCTCTGAAACAGGAACACCAGATTTCTCTTCTTTCTCTGACCTGATCCTCTGGGATTCCGGGAAAAGCTTGTTTATAACCCAGATCTCAGCCAGAAGAACCCCAAGGGTAATCATGAAAATCAGCCATCCTTCAAAATCATGAAAAAAACCTTCAATAACTTTAGACCCATACTTTTCAGATAAAATACCCGTCAAAGCAATCCGCAGCGAATTGGTAATTATGGTCAAAGGAATAGACGACAAAACAACCACTGCTTTTTTCCAGAACCTTGCCCTGTAAAAATAAGCGATCAAAAGGCTCAGCACAATCATGGGAAAAAGATATCTCAAACCACTGCAGGCATCCACCACCTGGAGCTGTGTAAACCCGAGATCAATGACATTGCCTTCCCTGTGCGCGCTCATGCCATATACCTGCATCATCATCACACCAATCTTTGAAGATATCAGCTTCAAGGCAAAGGTAATCCTGTTGTTGATAAAATTGGGGAAAGGAAACATGGTAAGAATAAAGCATAGAGGGAACACAATAGTCTTAACCTTATCAACACCCATATTCAGGATACAGATCCCCAGTAAAATTACCCAGGATGAAACATAAATAATATAAAATTCACCACCAAGTTCACCCAACCAGTAAAATCCAATACCAATAACCAGCAGCACAAGACCTTTCCATTCCGGCCGGGCAGTTCTGGTAGCAAAATCATTTTTTTTTTCCCACAATAGATAAAGCACAATAAATGGAATCAGATAGCAGTAAGAATAATCATCCCGCTCCCACCATTTTACCATTACAGAAAAAGGGGAAGTATAAAGCCCGGCAAACAGAATGACATATAGCCCAAAAACAACAGCAGCACTTTTTGAAAAATTATAATTTTCAAAATGACTTTTCATTAATTGTCCTTTTGATAAATCTTTTCCAGAATATATAAATATTTTATAGCCAGATCATCCCTACTATAATTTGCCCTGACAAATTCTTTCCCGTTTGAAGCAAGCCTTTGGCAAAGCCCTGCATCTTTATACAATGTCAGAACAGCATCTGCAAGCTCCTGCTCATTCTCAGGTTCAATACAGATACCGCACTCAGCTTTTTCAATGATTCCCTTGCTTTCGCCCTCAACCCCTTGAATAATCGGCCGTTCCATGGCCATGGCTTCAAATATCTTTGAAGGGATAACAGTTTTAAACAAATCTGATTTTCTCAAAAGCACCATGCAGGCATTGGAAGCAGCTATAAAATGCGGCATCAATCTTTTTTCCTGCTGCCCCAGCATAAGAACATTCTCAAGCCCAAGCGTTTCTTTTTCCTTTAAAATCCTATCCCTTTCAGCCCCATCTCCCACCAGCAAAAACAAAACTTCTTTCTGATCCTTAAGGATTTCAGCTGCTCTCAGCACAGTATCAAGGGCATGGGCCATCCCATGTGTCCCGATAAAGGAAACAACAAATTTGTCTTTGAACCCATATCTTTCTTCAACTTCATTAGTCCCTTCAATCGGCTTAAACTGATCCAGATCAGCTCCATTTGTTACAATCGAAATAGATCCTGATGTTACACCCCTTCCCATAATATGCCGCTTGAACGCATGCGTAAGAGACACAATATGATCTGCATGTGTGTACATAAAAGTTTCTATACGTTCCAGAATATTGATGATTGTTCTCTGCCTGATTGCACCCACTGCTTTAATGGACTCGGGCCAAAGGTCTCTAATCTCAAGAACCCATGGACTTTTTAAAATTCGTGACACAAAAAAACCGGAAAATCCGCAAAAAAACTGTGGTGAGGTAGAAACAACAATATCCACAGTTTTAACAAGTCTGCACATCAGGATAGCTGAAAACATAAAGGAAACATAATTGGCAATTCGTTTTACAAAACCCTTGTTGGGACCGATAAAGGTCTTAACCCTTAAAATATTAATACCGTCCTTTTCATCCCTTTGCCTAAGCTTATTTTCATATCCGGTGTAAACCTCACCCCTGGGATGATTGGGCACACAGGTAATCACGGTTACTTTATGGCCGGTTTTAACCCATCTTTTTGCATTTTCATAAGTTCGTGATGCCGGCGCATTCACCTCAGGCGGGAAATAATGACATAAAAAAACAATATGCATATTTAGTTCACCATCTCCAACTCCCACCCAGACTCAAAAGGCAGATCAACCAAATCTTCCTGATATACAAGAACATCACATGCGTATTTTTTCCCAAACTCCGGGCAGTACCATCCCTTTTCTATTTTGATCACACCATTCCCACGCAATTGAATTTTCAACACCCTTTTCCCGGAAGTCCCAACCATGATCTCATTTTTTTCAAATTCAAGCTCCATTGAAGGGTGCAGATGAAGTCTTGACTCAATCGTATGTTTTTTCTTACCCTCAATCCTGTCGCGAATTTTCCAGGTCTTATCCTGAAACGTCACTTCCCTGAAATGAACAGGTTTTCCTTTCAGACGCTTATACCCGTCATGCCCGCCCTTAAAAAAGAGAACACCATTTTCCTTTTCACCACATTCAACTTCCAAAGGAGCAGCCTTTCTTGCACACCTGTGAGCACCCCATACCTCAGACTGATTCTCATCATCAATGGTAATAGTATTGTGACCGATATTCCCCCGGTTATATTCCCTGATATCTCCGTCTTCATATTGAAAACAGCCAGAATCA
The DNA here is from genome assembly GCA_964457495.1 of uncultured Desulfobacula sp. GTDB lineage: Bacteria > Desulfobacterota > Desulfobacteria > Desulfobacterales > Desulfobacteraceae > Desulfobacula. The sequence goes on along the minus strand of CAYWGN010000221.1, from coordinate 4,541 downwards.
ACAATAACCCGCATGCCCTTTACGGACAATTCAAAACTCAATGTATCACAATGGGAATGCCCTGGCTGATACTCCGGTCCCACATGCCCACAGTCTAAAATCATTTTAGTTTCACTATCCGGTGCCAGAATATAATATCCTGAATCCTGAAAGATCTGAACATTATCAGAACACATTTCAAGCTCTTTTCCAGTCACCCTTTTATAATATCCAAAAAGTCCATCAGGCGCAGTTTCAATCCCGAAAGCAGCATCGTTAAACAGGCCTATCCTACCATCAGGATGGGTCATGGAAGATAAATACCTTACCATTTTTCCTGTCTTTTCTTCCAAAGTATCAGCAAACCCCTTCAACGCTGAATTTTTTTTAGCCTTTACAATATTCAACAAATCCAAACAATCTTCTAAAACCATAGAATGATACATGGGGCTTCTCTCAAAATGACCACCATCATCCAATACCTGCTCGTCAAGTTCCGCGCCAACAATCGTTAGTCCTTTTTCAAGCCATTTTCCCGCTTCAATCCCGTTAAAAAAAAGCCCCATAAACATCAAGGCTTTCCCATTCTTAAACATGTGATTTCCCAGCAGATGATACTCCAGATGCTTTAAAAGCCATCGTGTCTGAAATGCCATGGAATCGACAATAACAGCCTTGTCTTCTTCAGAAATATTATTCAGGCTTAAAAATTTGATCCAGTTAACAAGCCGCAAAGAGATAGGGAACGGATCCCAGGCATCAGGACTCCCCACAGAATTCTTTTCTATCCAGTTCTTTATTAAATCAACAGCGTATCCAGCATTAATACCCTCATTCAGCAGCAGATACTGAAAATAATGAAGGTTATAGCACCACAACCTGCCCTTTTCAGAAACACCCCAGTCAACTTCACTATCAAAACAAATCGTTTCGTTTAAAAACTCAAAAGATCTGTTTTCAATATCCCATTTTTGCCATTGCCTGTAACAAATAAAAGGAGCTTTGAAACCGTTTGGATACCATGTTAACTCATGATTTCCCAAATTCTTTGATGTAGATATCAACCCCAATTTTGATCTAACCAGGTACCACAAACGATAAAAAATCTGTACACCTTTCAGGCTAAGTACAGTTCTGGCAAAAAAATTAATTTTAATAAGAAAGTTCAAGTTCCAACGCAAACGCTTTAAGATTTACCACAGTTCCTGTGTCCAAAGATTTGTGAATTGCAAAAGTGACCAATGTTGACTCGACAATCTCAGTAAACGGAATTGGTGATTCACCACCTTTTTCCACAGCCGTCACAAATGCTTTAATTTCTTCATCAAACCCTTTGTTCTGGGCTGATTTAAATTTGTCATGTTTCTTACTAAAAATATCAAGCTGACGGAAATCATTCATGACAATAGTCTGATTATCCACTGCAAGCTCAAGTACTTCCTTTGGATAATCAACATTGCCAAACGCATGATAAAGTATATTGGCAATGGAACCATCTTCATAGGTCAGTGTAATAGATACAGAATCCCTGTCTGTTACAGTTTGATCGCTGCTCTGAACACAAGACGCTTGAATAGTTCTAACAGACGTATCAACAAGATACCTTAAAAGATCCACAAAATGGCAGATCTCTCCGACAATCCGCCCTCCCCCTTCATTGATATCCTGAACCCAGGAATCTTTGGGAATAAAGCCGGCATTAACCCTGTAAGATGCAACAACCGGGCTAACTCTACATTCCAAAACTTCCTTTGTCTTTTGAATAAATGGTGAAAACCTTCTGTTAAACCCAACCATTACACAAGAAGCATTCTTTTGTTCAGCCTTATCCGTATATACATTTACAATATCTTGAAGTTCCGAAGCATTCAAACAAAGCGGCTTTTCAACAAACACATGTTTTCCAGCAGCCAAAGCATTCTTAACCTCACTGCCATGGAGATTATGACGAGTTGCAATCAATACTGTATTTATTTTTTCATCCTTATATAAAGAAGCGCCATCATCTGCGCAATACTTGAACCCGAATTGAGATCCCACATCCTTTGCACTCATCCCTCTTGCAGTGACAATCCCTTCAAAACCAACCTGAGGCATCTTTTTAAACCGGGGCAACAAAACCCCTTTGGCAAAATTACCAGCACCCATCACACCGAGCCCGACCTTCCCCACAGGTTCCGTAGTTGAATCTCTTAACACAATCTTATCTTGTTCAACCGATTTATTTGGTTCATCATATTCAAGAATAACACCAAGGAAAGGTTCTTTTGCACTTAAAATCATATCATATGTTTCAAGGGCTCTTTCAAATGGAAACCGATGGGTAATCAAAGTTCCAATATCCAATGACCCACAGGCAATAAGTTCAAGTATTGTCTGCATATTTCTCTGTTCGGTCCACCTGACATAGGCAAAAGGGTAATCATTACCCCTTTCTTCATACTCGGCATCATACCGCCCAGGCCCGTAAGACATGGACAACCGTAAATCCAGTTCTTTTTTATAATAAATATCTCTTGGTATATCCATACCCACAAAACCCACAACAACAACCCGGCCCTTGGTTCGGGAAATTTCCCCGGCCTGCCCGACCAGTTCACTGCCATGTGCAGCCGCAGTAATAATAACCGCATCTGCACCAAACCCTTGGGTAAATCCCTGGATCTTTTTTTCAAGCTGACTGCTGTGAACCGCAACATCAGCTCCCATTTTCTTTGCAAGCTCAATTTTTACAGGATTAATATCCGCACCAATGACCTTACACCCGTTTGCCTTGCAAAGCTGAACAGCAATTTGTCCCAAAAGGCCAAGTCCAATTATGCATACCCGCTCGCCCAAAGTAAGTTCTGCCTGACGCACACCCTGTAATGCAATTGCACCCACAGTAGCAGAGGCTGCCTGTTCAAACATCTCTTTTTCTGTAACATTACTCGAAAACTCTGGAATATGAACACACAAATTTCTTGGAACAACATTATAGTTTGCATGGTTGGCATACCCTGCCCCACCACAGGCAACCAGATCGCCAACCTGAAATTTATCGACACCTCCTCCCACTGCCCGAACAATCCCTGCACACGAATACCCCAAAGGAATAGGAGTATCCAGCTTACTGCGAACCTTGTTGAACGTATTTTTAATCCCTTCCTTTTTTGCTGTAGCAATAACCTTTTTTACAAGATCTGGTCTTGCTTTTGCTTTCCCCAGCAAAGATTTTTTGGCAAGGCCCACCAGCATTTTTTCTGTACCAGCAGAAACAAGGGAAGCTTTTGTTTCTACCAGAACCATTCCCGACCCAACTTGCGGACGAGGAACTTCATCAAGTTTCATTTCACCTGTTTTATAGGACTGTATTATTTGTTTCATTGACCCTCATTATTTATTTCAGAAATTAAAAATAGTAGAATTTAGTCATTAATCGACTATTCTGGCTTAATACGATAATATTTTTCGATCTCAAAATTTTTTAAAAAATATTTTAAGGTCTTTGGGATTAATCTGTATGTTTTTTTGAATATTTTTTCTTTTTTTAATTAAACTCTTCCATGATTTTATTAATTCAATTCTTGCCAAGCATAATGCAATAAATGATTTTGGCGCTTTTACTAAAAAATATAAGGGCAATAAAAATTCAGTTATTAAAAGAGAAAAAAAAAGCCAATTTAAAAGAATACTCGGATAATTTTTGATTATAAAATAATAACGATTTCTAAATACTTTTTTTTGATATTCCAAATTTTTATGTATTAATTTTTTCTCCCCATCAGCACTTCCAGAGCCAACATGCCATCCAATTGCATCTGGAGCATATAAAAAACTCCATTTTTTCAAGTGAAGACGAAAATACAAATCTTTATCTTCCCAACCGGTTTCGAAATCGGGATCAAAATAATAATTAGAAACACTTTTCACACTTTCTAAAGCATCTTTTTTAAAAAAGGGGAAACTACCCATTACCCCAAAACAGTATTGCTCTTTATTGTAATTATGCCCAAAAAATCCTTGACCTCTTTTTTTTAAGTACCCTGGCCCCCCCGAAGATGAAATGGTTTTAGTTAACTCTCCATTATTCCAAGCAAGTTCTTTTCCACCCACACCACCGATGTTGCTATTTTTATAAGCCTTTTTAACACATATTTCGATAAAATCATTTTTTAGGAAAACATCTAAATTTAATGCCACAACAAATTTACCAGTAGCAATTTCTATCCCTTTATTCATGCCTTTTGCAAATCCAAGATTGCAATCATTTAAGACATACCTAAAAAATGGATATGTCTTTTGAATTTTTTGAATTGAACCGTCTATTGAATTGTTATCCACTATAATAATTTCGATTTCTTTATATGTTTGTGCAAGAACTGATTCAATACATTTATCAATATATTTAGTACCATTCCAATTTAGTATTACAATACTAACTCTTTCGGTTTTACACATGTTTCTAAAAAACTCCAAAAAATAAAATTATTATACCTATTCAAGGGGAACAAAATACTTAACTTAGGAGCCTCTTGCAGATAAAACGTATTTTCAAGTTTTAGTCTGTATATTGTGGATTA
>CAYWGN010000220.1:0-8433 GCA_964457495.1 uncultured Desulfobacula sp. | reverse complement strand
TCTTTTTCTATTTTAATCCGCCCGTCCTGGGGTCTTCTTTTTTCAGCCATATCCAACCCGGAAAGGGTTTTAATCCTGCTGACCACGGCAGCATGAAGTTTTTTGGGAAGTTTGTATACTGTATTTAGCACCCCATCGATTCTAAGTCGGACAAGGCAGATATCCCGCTTGGGTTCAATATGTATATCACTGGCTTTCTGGTCAAAGGAATAAGCAAACAAATGATTAACTGCATTAACAATATGCTGGTCCGTTGAGACTTGATCATCCAGGGGTTTTAGGCGAACAAATTGTTCCAAATTGCCTATATCAAGCCCCTTTGCTGAAAAAAGATCTTCCGCCGCAGAAATGGAATACCTGAATCCATAAAATTCATTGATCAGTTTTTCAATATCTGATTTTGCACTGACAACGGGCTTTACCTTAAGTTTTGAAACCATTTCAACATCTTTGATAGCCTCAAAATCAAAGGGATCAGAGGTTGCAACAATCAATTTGCCTTCCTCTATAAAAAGGGGCAACAGCAAATGCTTTTTGGCAAAAGATTTAGATATCGTCCCTGTCACAAGGTTTAATTCAAGTTTCAAGGGATCAATTTTTTTATAGGGAACCTTCCAGGCGGCAGCTAAAGTTTTATAAATCAAATCTTCATCTAATCTTTTTATGGGTTGATCTGCCCGTTGTATTTTTAAATATAAAAGGACATCGATAAAGGAAATCAGCTTCACCCACTGGTCTTTTGATACTTGATCCCCTTTTTTGGGGGTCTTTTGTTTGACAAGGATATGTTTTACACTATTTTCTTTTTTTAAAAGATCCAGAGCCTGATCCTTTGAAATCAAGTTGGCTGCCAAAAGGATCTTACAGATGGCTTGAGAGGAGAATTTTTGGTCCTGTAAATTTGGCATAAAATAGTTACCCTTTTTATTCTGCTTTTTCTCTTAATGCTCTATAGAGTTTCTGGGTTATCTCCCCTGGTTTTCCTTTACCCAGGGTCACACCGTCAATTGTTTTTATTCCAAGGATTTCAGTAATCGTTCCAGTTAAAAATGCTTCTTCGGCAGAAAAGATATCTGTTTTTGACAAAAATTTTTCTTCAGCCTTTATCCCCAAATTGTGGGCAAGATCCATTACCACCATTCTGGTTATGCCGGGAAGAATGTTTTTTGTCAATGGATGGGTGATGATACCGCCATCTTTGACAATGAAAAAATTAGAACTGGTTCCCTCTCTTACTATTCCGTCCTTTGAAACAAAAATTGCATCAAAGGCACCCTGGTCTTTGGCTTTCTGTTTTGCCATTGCATTAAAAAGGATCTGGACTGTCTTGATATCACAGTTTGACCATCTTTCATCCTGCACTGTAATGATATCTATCCCTTGCTTTCGTATTTTGGAATCAAGCTCAGCCACCTTTTTTATGGTCATTATAATCTGCAGTTTTATATCTTTGGCCCAGGCATGATCCCTTGGCGCTACACCCCTTGAAATCTGAATATAAAGTCCTGCCCTGGCCATCCCGGCTTTTTCAAAAAGCTCATCAATGGCGCTTTGAATAAATTTTCTATCCACTTTTGGGAATGCCAGGCCTTCCATGGACTTCTCCAGCCTGTCCAGGTGTTCTTTCATGCAAAAAAATTTTCCATTGTAACTTGCTATGAATTCATAAACTGCATCTCCAAACTGATATCCCCTGTCCTCAATGGGAACATAGGTTTCATTAATGGGACGTATTACTCCGTTTAAATAGGCCAATTCAGGCATTTTTAACTCCTTTAAAAAAATATAGTTAGTGTTCAACCAAAAACCGCCAATTTTCAGATTTTCGGTCAGGCACTTGTTAATTAAAAAATTCTATGAATGTGGATTTAATTGCCTTGACCAGCATCTCCATTTCATCATCCCCAATGATGTAAGGCGGGGCTATTAAAAGGGCATCGCCATCAACACCGGCAAGTCCACTTGATTTATACGTAATATATCCTTTTTCAAAAAGCGCATCCCAAAGGCCTTCCACAGTTTTTAAAGACCGTTTAAACGATTCTCTGGTCTTTTTATCCTTTACTATCTCAATACCCCACATAAACCCTTTTCCCCGGACATCTCCGACCTGGGGCAAAGGCAGTAAATGTTTTTTTAGCAGGTCCCCTAATTTTTCACCCTTTATTTTCACCCGGGAAACAAGTTTTTCCTGTTCAAGAATTTCAATTAAAGCAAGCCCTGCAGCAGCAGCAACAGTATGGTGGGAAAAAGTTCCGCCATGCATAAAAACGCCGCTGTTGTCTTTTATGGTGTTAAAGTGAGTCTCTTTAACCCCAAAGGCTGACAGCGCCATGACCCCTCCGGCAAGTCCTTTGCCAAGGGTTACAATATCCGGGACAACATCAAAATGCTCACAGGCAAACCATTCTCCTGTCCTGCCCATGCCACACATCACCTCATCAAGGATAAGAAGGACATTATGGTGTTCACAGATCCTGGCAATGGTCTGTAAATACTCGTCTGGCGGAAAACAGGCAGCGATTGAGGCCCCTGGAATGGTCTCGGCAATAAAAGCAGATATGGTTTGAGGCCCTGCATTTTCAATCATTTCATCAAGGGCCATGGCACATCTTACCTTGCAGGAAGGATATGTCAGGCCAAAGGCGCATCTATAGCAGTAGGGAGCCGGGATATGCAGATTTTCTTTTAATAAAGGGGTAAAATAAGTCTTAAAACTTGTTCTTCCCATGGCTGCAAGGGAACCCAGGGTTAATCCATGGTAGGACTTCCATCTTCCGATGAGGCGATACTTGCTTTCATTTCCGTTTTCAACATGGATCTGCCGGGCAAGTTTTATGGCTGCTTCATTGGCTTCAGACCCCCCGGAAAAAAAATAGAACCGGTTGATGTTACCGGGTGCTTTTTGGGCAAGGCAGGTTGCAAGCATCTCAACAGGTTTAGTTGCAAACATGGTGGGATGAATATAATCATGGGATAAGATCTGGTTATAAATTGCCTTTGCAATTGTTTTTCGTCCATGGCCTGCATTCACCACAATGGCACCGCCGCTGGCATCCATATATTGTTTGCCTTTTTCATCCTCAATATAAATGCCCTGGGCCTTTTTAGCCATGGGCAGAAGGGCATCTAATCTTCTTGGAAAAACATTTCCTGGAATTTCTAACATTTTTTTTACCTTTTATTTTTAAAAAACTTTAAACCAAGAATTTCCCTTGCCTCATCAGGTGTAGCTATTTCTCTGCCCATTATATTGCTCAATTGCACAATTCGATTTACAAGCTGTTCATTGGAAGCAAGCTTGCCTTTGCTAAAATAAATACAATCTTCCAATCCGACCCTGACATGCCCTCCCATGGCAATGGCATGGATACCCATGGGCAATTGAAAAGCCCCTATCCCGGCCACAGTCCAGGTTGATCCATGGGGAATGCTGTTTTTAAGATGGACAAGATTTTCTATTGTTGCCGGGATAGCACCCTTTAGACCCATGACAAAATCAAAATGCAGGGGCTGGTCTATCAAACCCTGGCCTGATAGGTTTAAAGCGTTTTGAATCATGCTCGTGTCAAAAACCTCGATTTCAGGTTTTATGCCATGGGTTTTCATGTCCTTTGCCAGGGCACAAATAAGATCAGGGCTATTGACATAGACGGATGAAGGAAAATTAACAGATCCTGTTGTCAAACTGGCCATTTCAGGCTTTAGGGATAATCTTTCACATCGTTGTTCGTACTCCATACCCGCTCTCCCGCCAGTGGAAATCTGAATAATCAGATTTGTTTCCTGTTTCAGGCCTTGATGGATTTCCTCAAACAGATGGAAATCTGTTGATGCAGTTTCATCAACAGGATTCCGGGCATGAACATGGATAATAGATGCCCCGGCTTTTTCACATAAAATTCCGGTTTGAATTATTTCATCCGGCCTTATGGGGACATTGGGATTATTTTTTTTTGTGGGGATTGAACCAGTTGGTGCAATAGTAATAATTAATTTTTCCATGTTTGCCTTTAATTTTTTGAATCCGTCATAATAGCAATTATTCCTACTTTTAAACAGCCACACGTATGTTGATTGAGCTATATTAATCCAGACTTTGGTTGTCAATAACAAACTTGGTTTTCCGTATTTTATAAAACCATCTAAAATTGTGATCTTTTCAGGGTTATAGTTTGATTTTGTTATTCTAACAAGGTAATATCCGTTGATTTAAACGGTCAAAAATGAACAGATAAAATAAAGGACAATAACATGAAATTGGCAAAAAGAATGGATATCATACCATTTCAACCTATCCGAATAATTGTTGAGGAAGCGACCCGCCGGGAAAAACAGGGGGAAAAAATTATTCACCTGGAAATTGGAAGACCGGATTTTGATACCCCCTGTCATATAAAAGAAGCAGCCATGAATGCGATATCAGAAGGAAAAGTGCACTATACATCCAATTATGGAATTCCTGAGCTCAGAGATGTCATTGCCCAAAAGTTTAAACAGGATAACGGTCTTGTCTTTGATCCTTCTGATGAGATCATTGTAACCATTGGTGCCACGGAGGGTATCTTCCTGACCATGATGGCCCTTTTGGATCCTGAAGATGAAGTAATTATTTTGACCCCCTCTTTTCCCTGCTATGCACAATGTGCCAAAATGGCACAGGCTATTCCAGTTTTTGTGGCCCTGAAACAGGAAAATGACTTTGAACCGGCTATAGCGGATTGCATTGAAAAAATCACACCAAAAACCAAAATGATCGTCATCAATACACCCCACAACCCCACGGGAGCCGTTTACTCTGAAACCATTTTAAAAGAGCTTGCCCGGATCGCCATAGACAATGATCTTTTCGTCCTCTCGGATGAAATTTATGAAAAAAATATTTATGATGGGTATAAACATTTTTCCATTGCAAGTCTGCCCGGGATGCATGAAAGGACCATTACGTTAAACGGCTTTTCTAAAAGTCATTGCATGACGGGCTGGCGCCTGGGGTATCTTGCATCCTGCAGAGAACTGATAGCAGGGCTGATCCGCATCCACCAGTACGTCACTGTCTGTGCCACAAGTTTTGCCCAGTATGGTGCAGTAGCAGCCTTAAAAGGGTCACAGGAAGATGTGGGAAGAATGACCGGTGAATTTAACCGCAGGCGGATCATGATGGTGGAAAGACTGCTTGATATGCCGGGGCTTTCAGTATTTAAACCCAAAGGCGCCTTTTATATTTTTATAAATGTTGAAAACCTGGGAATGTCTTCACAGGATTTGAGCACCTATCTTTTGGATGAGGCATCCATAGCTGTTGTTCCCTGGGGCGATAAGCATATTCGAATCTCCTATGCCAATTCCTATGAAAATCTTGAAAAAGCAATGGACAACATGGCAGGGGCCCTGGAAAAATTAGACGTAAATTCTCTTTAGGAAATTTGTCTATATTAACATAGGTTCATGAGTTTTTCATCCGGAGGGTGGATATATTTCTAAAGCAGGCCCACGCGCTCATTGAACTCAGTGATCAGCTTGTCAATGGAATCGACCTGATCAAACATGGGGTACCAATAATTATCATGATCATACCACTGGTCGTTCAATTCTTCCACGTCCCTGCCCTGCTGTTCGATCCAGGTATAGTATTTGAGGTTGTGAATAGCTTTTCTGTCGTAATAAGACAGCTCTTTTGTGTGGTCAATGGTAATGGCGCTGATAAGTTCCATGTCCTTTATGGCATTGGTGTCTGTGTAAACTCCCCGCTCATGTTCAAGTTCACTTAATCTTGACCCATACAGCTGCATGGAATCCGTGGCAATGGAGACCAATAAATCATCTTGGGTCAACTCATTGTATTTTGCAAACTTGATTGCAGCAACCATGTTGCCTATTCCTGAAATACCCAGAAGATCAAGTTTTTCCACAAGGTGGGGATCCACCCCGCTTTTAACCAGGGCCTTTTTTCCCAGGGGTTCATTGAAAAGACGCAGAACTCTCATGGTAACTTCATCATCCACTGCCACCACAAAATCAGTTTCTTTGAGGTTGTGAACCCAGGGCACATGTTTGTCGCCAATACCTTCAATGCGGTGGGCGCCAAATCCATTGTTGAGAAGAGTGGGACACTGGAGCGCTTCTGCTGCCACGACCTTGGTGCGGGGAAATTTTTGTTTCAGATAATAACCCGCACCCAGAGTTCCGCCGGAACCAGATGAGGATATATACCCTGCTAATTTTTTACCCGGTGTCAGGTATTGTTCCAAAAGTGTTTCAATGGCACTTCCCGTCACAGTATAATGCCACAAGGGGTTGCCCATTTCATCAAACTGGTTAAATATTCTTAAGTCTTCTCCTGATTTTTTCAGTTCCCAGCATTTGTCAAAGATCTCTTTGACATTGGATTCGCAGCCAGGGGTTGCAATGACCTGGCCGGCAATTTGACTCAGCCATTCAAAGCGTTCCTTTGACATTTCCTGGGGCAGAATGGCAATGGCTTTGCTTGCCAGAAGAGAAGATATATAGGCACCGCCGCGGCAATAATTTCCAGTAGATGGCCAGACTGCCTTTGTTTTCTGGGGATCAAACTGACCTGTTACTAGCCCCGGGGCAAGGCAGCCGTATGTTGCTCCCACCTTGTGGGCTCCCGTGGGAAACCAGCGGCCTGCCAGCATGATAATGCCGGCCCGGCATCCAGTGAGTTCCGGCGGCAGAACAAAGTGGTTTACACTGCCAAACAGTCCTCCTGTGTCCCGGGGTTCATTGTTCCAGGTGATTCTGTAGAGGTTTGCCGAATGCAGGTCCCACAGCCCAATGGTTTTGAGCTGATCTTTTATTTTTTTCGGAACCATGTCTGGATTTTTCATCATGGCAAATGTGGGCAGGGTAATCCCCTTTCCCCGGCAATAGGCAATATTTTTTTCAAGAGTCTTGGAATTAATAGTTAAATCAATCACGGTCAATCCTTTTTTTATAAAATGTCATCAATGGAATGGATCAAGGTTTGGGACACGCTAATACCCAAACTTGCCGATGCACTGTCTTTCAAGCCGTTCCCCGTGGTCAAAACTACAATTAAAGCATTGGGGTCAAGTCTGTGAGCAGCCTTTAGAAAGCCTGCAAATGCTGCAGCACCAGCCGGTTCCGTAAAAAGACCAGTGGTTCGGGAGAGGCTTGCCTGGGCCTGAATGATCTCATCATCCGTTACGGTCATTACCTCACCATTATATTGTTTTATCTGGACCAGGGCGTGAATCCCGTTTCGAGGCACATCAACGCAGATGGAATCAGCCACAGTTGTTGTGGGAATGTTTTCAAATTTCCCCGTGGTATATGCCCGAAAAAGGGCATCTGAGGTTTTGGCCTGAACTGCAACTATCTTAGGGATATCCTGGATAAGCCCCAGTTGTTTCAGATCCCTGAAACCCTTATAGACACCGGCAAGGATGCATCCGTCTCCCACTGAAACAAATACAATATCCGGTGCCCTGTTGAGCTTAGATTTGTTGAGCTTAGACCCGTTGAGATTAGATTGGCCAAGCTGCTTGAACAATTCCAGGGACACGGTTTTTTTCCCTTCAATGGTCATGGGATTATAGGCAGTATTGCGATTCATTCCGCCTTTTTTTTGTGAATAGGCAAGGGAGAGATCATAGGCCAAATCATAATTGCCATCAACTTGAAAAACCTTGGCCCCATATTGAAGGGCCTGGACAAGCTTTGCTTTTGGGGCTGTCTTTGGCAGGAACAGGGTAATTTTTTGACCGGCAGCAGCCCCGATCCCGGCCATGGAGGAACCTGCATTGCCAGTGGAGGCAAGAGAAATATCATTGATATTAAATTTTTTGGCAAAGGCTGAGACCAGAAACGAAGCTCTGTCCTTGAACGAAGATGTGGGATTTAAGCCGTCATCCTTGATAAACAGGTTTTTGAACCCTGTCTTCTGCCTCAGGTTTGCAGGTTCCCATAAAGGGGTATTGCCCACTGGTGAAGGTGGAAAATACTCGGGTTCCACGGGAAGCAGATCAGAAATAGCAAAGGTTTCATCGGATAGGCCCTTTAATTTTACCTCCAGAACTCCTAAAAGGGGCTGATCTGGCTGTTGATTTTTTGAACAGTCCGGACATAGGGTCAATTCCGGTACTATATTAAAGTTTTTATTGCAGATACTGCAGCAATAGTTAAACTCCATGGGTTCTGTCTCCGTGGGTTTTGGGAGCGCTGAAAATAAAAATTATAGAAACTGGCATCGGCCTTGTGTGCCTTGACAGGGTCTTCTTCCTTTTGGATGTGATATATCACTTTAAGCATGAGGTCAATATATCATTTTTTTCTTTATGAATATTTGCCATAAGGATCATATTTTCTAACCAATTTACGCCAACCCGTTCAGGTCAATTTGCCTTTCCATCGCTGGATGGGACATATTGACAGGCTCTATGTCGGGCT
>CAYWGN010000219.1:0-8434 GCA_964457495.1 uncultured Desulfobacula sp. | reverse complement strand
CTTTTATTTTAAAAACAAAAAATGTCCAGATGTTTGGATATCTGATTCTGGGTTCCGTTCTTGTTTATATGATTGCAGGCAGGAAGTGGGTCAGGCACTAAGTATGAACAATACAAATTATAAAATCTTTAAAAAACTATTTCTTTACCACGATAAAAAATCCCTTTAAGGCTTTAAGGGATAGATTTCCTCTGTCAGTTGATTAGTTGGATCGCCCTCTTTTACCATGGTTCTTAGAATGACTTTTTCTTTTTCCATTGGCAAACGGCCTGTCATATGGGCAGAACAAACCTGTATTTTATTCTGGTTTATGAAAACAGCCTCAGCTTCTGCCCGGTTATTTTCCTGGATTTTGGTTATGGTTACACTACATTGGATTGTATCTCCAAAATATACGGGATAAATAAACTTAAAATTCATACCAGTGGCTAGCCAGCCCACCTGGCCGCCAAATTCGCAGAGCATTGACCCGACCAGAAGGCCATGGCAGATAAGCTCCTTAAAGCCTTTTTCCTTTGTCCAGCGCTCATCATAATGAACCGGATTGTAATCCCTTGTCATATCACCGAATAAAAGGGTTTCTTTTTTTGTAAACCGCCTTTGATATATAAAGGAATCTCCTGGTTTAAGACCGTTGATTGCTTTTAAGCGAATCGGGTTTGCCATATTTTTGTCCTAATCTTCTATGTCGACTTTTTATTGTTGGAACCCAGTTTTTGGGCTGTCAGGATTCTGGCGGATAATTCAATTGTTCTTGCGATAAACGCTTCCATTTCATCGGGTTTGATGGGGTTTGCCGATGGCGGCCGATGCTTGAGCGGATCCACAAGTTTTCCATTTTTCGTCATTCGAAAATCAAGATGAGGTCCAGTGGCATACCCTGTCATTCCCACATATCCGATTACATCTCCCTGAAATACTTTTTTGCTTTTTTTCATACCCCTGGCAAATTTAGACATGTGATTATAACTTGTGGTATATCCATTGTAATGACGAATATTAATATAATTCCCCATGCCCCCTCTGTTGTAGCCGATTTTCGTGATGACCCCATCCCCCACAGTTTTTATTGGTGTGCCTTTGGGGGCTGCATAGTCCACTCCAGGATGAGACCGATACTCTTTAAAGATAGGATGAAGTCTTTTTTTGGTAAATTTGGATGAAATTCGTGAAAACGCAAGGGGTGCTTTTAAAAATGCCTTTTGAAGTGATTTTCCATTCTCATCATAATATCTTGGCACTCCATTGGCGGTTGTATGCAAAAAGGCTTTAAAAAGAGTGCCATTATTGGTAAAAAAAGCTGCTTGAATCTTACCATACCTTGAAAGTGTACCATCCCGATATTGTTTTTCCACAAGAACCTTGAACCGGTCTCCTGGTTGGAGATTCCGGAGAAAATCAATGTCCCAGGCAAAAATATCAGACAATTTTTGTGCCAGTTCATTTAGTTCTCCTGATTTTCTTACTGCCTCAAACAGGGAGGTGGCAATGGTAGAAGATACCACCTCAAGAGCTACATCATATTGGATCGGCAATAGGCTGATGGAAAATATGTCGTTTTCCTTTTGAACAACCAGCCTGTCTTTCTTATTAATTTCATATTCAAAACCAACCAGGTGATTCTCATGCAAAATAATTTTATAGGGCTGGCCTTCTCTGATACGTGTAAAGGGAAAAATATCTGAACTGCGACGGCTTATCTCGTATATGGTTTTTAGCGGAAGATATTTATTGAGTAAACAAGATGCTGTATCTCCGTTTTTCACCATCCCTTTTACAACTTGAATGTCGGGCAGGGTTATTAAAAGGGAAGTATTGGTGTTTTTATCTGAATTTGAAGCAACAACTATGCTTAAGCAGCAATTAAAAAGAATAGTGACTATAAAGAGTATAAAAATAATTCTTTTTGTATAAGCCCTTTTCCGGCTCCGGCATATTCTCATGTTTTCTTCCTGTTTAAATACCCATTAACAAAAGTCTTTGGAACAATATACAAACAAAGAGTTTTAGTAAAGATAATTTTTCAAACAAATCGTCGATACAACTTTAAAAGGGCCTGAATTTAAAATTCCGGCCCTTTTAAATGATTTGTATCTGTTTAAAATGCTATTATTATTCTTTGCTGATCTCTGCCATCATTTTAAACATGGTGTATTTATCTGTTACTTCTTCTTCCATTTTAGCCCTCAGCCGTTTTGACTCTTCAGGAAAACTTTTTTCCAGGGCAGCAAACCTTGTTTCACCGCCAAGAAATTCCTGTATTGTGCCATCCGGTGCTTTTGAATCAAGAACAAATGGATTCTTGCCTTCTTTAATCAACTCAGGGTTATACCTGTAGAGGGGCCAATAACCTGATTCAACGGCCAATTTTCCTTCAAACTGGGATTTTCCCATGCCTTTTCTGATCCCCTGGTTGATACACGGGGCATAACATATGATCAAAGATGGCCCTGGATATTTTTCAGCCTCAAGAAAGGCTTTCATTGTCTGGTTCTTGTTTGCTCCCATGGAAATGGATGCAACATAGACATACCCATAACTCATCATCATCCGGCCAAGATCTTTTTTACCGATTTTTTTACCCGTGGCAGCATATTTTGCAATGGCGCCAGTGGGTGTTGCCTTGGAAGACTGTCCGCCTGTATTGGAATAAACTTCCGTATCCATGACCAGGATATTGATATCTTCTCCCGAGGCAAGGACATGATCCAGACCGCCGAACCCAATATCATAGGCCCAGCCGTCACCGCCAAAGACCCAATGGGATTTTTTTACAAATATATCTTTTTCATTGTAAATCTCTTTTAAGGTGCCGTGGGTTTCATCCTTTAGTAATGTTTTTAATGCAAAAGAATATTTTTTAGACTCGTCTGCATCATCTTTTCCTGCTATCCAGCCTTTTAACGCATCTTTTACTTCCTGGGATATCTGGGTTTCAAGGGCTTGTTCAATTTTTGCTGCCAGGGCTTTTCTACGTGTCTGGGTTGCCAGCATCATGCCATACCCGTATTCTGCCGCATCTTCAAACAAAGAGCTTGCCCATGCCGGACCTTCCCCATCTGAATTGGTGCAGTATGGAATTGCCGGGGCAGATCCACCCCAGATGGATGAACATCCAGTGGCATTGGCAATGGTCATTCTTTCGCCAAAAAGCTGGGTTAAAAGTTTTGCATAGGGTGTTTCACCACAGCCTGCACATGCGCCGGAGAACTCAAGAAGGGGCTGAAAAAGCTGGCTTCCCTTAACAGTATCTCTTTTGAGTATATCTGTTTTAAATGGGATAGTTTTAGAAAATTTATGGTTCTCCACCTGGATTTCAAGCTGGCTTGCCAAAGGCTTCATCTCAAGGGCAATGGTTTTGGCAGGACAGATATCTGCGCAATTCCCACAGCCCTGGCAATCCAGAGGATTAACCTGCATTCTGAACTTATACTCCTCCATTCCCTTTCCTTTGCCCTCAATTGTAACAAAATTTTCAGGCGCATTGCCAAGTTCCTTCTCTGTGGCAACGATGGGTATAATCGCTGCATGGGGGCAGACAAAGGCACACTGGTTACACTGAATGCAATTTTCAGGAATCCATTCCGGTATATCAATGGCAACTCCTCTTTTTTCATACTGGGTGGTTCCCAGTTCAAAAATACCATCTGGTGAAAATGCACTGACGGGAAGATCATCTCCGCCCTGGGCATTGATTTTTTTCATGACGTTATCCACAAACGGGGTGGCTGTTTCAACTGCCTTTTCTTCTCTTACACCCTCTTTCCATGTTTTGGGAACCTTGATTTCAACAAGGTTATCAAGGGTTTTATCAACGGCTTCGATATTCATTGAAACAATTTTTTCACCCTTTTTACCAAACTTGGTTTTTATATCTTCCTTAAGAAGGCTGATGGCTTTTTCAACGGGAAGAACATTGGCAAGGTTAAAAAAACAGGTCTGCATGATCATATTGATACGACCACCCAGGCCCACTTCACCGGCAATTTTAACGGCATCAATATTAAAAAACTTGATTTTTTTATCATAAATGGTTTTTCTGACATCACCGGGAATATAATTTTCCATGTCTTTAACAGACCAGGGTGAATTAAGAAGAAAGATCCCCCCTTCTTTAATCCCCTTTAGGACATCATAAAGCTCCACATAATTGGATTTATGACAGGCGATAAAATCAGAATTGTCAATCTGGTAGGTTGACTGGATGGGAATATCGCCGAATCTTAAATGGGATACGGTCAGCCCCCCTGATTTCTTTGAATCATAGGCAAAATACCCCTGGGCATATTTATCAGTATTGTCACCTATAATGGCAATGGCACTCTGGTTTGCACCAACTGTTCCGTCAGCTCCAAGGCCCCAGAATTTAGCGGCAATGGTTCCCTGGGGTGCCGGGTGGAAACCCGTTTGCACGTCAAGGGAGGTATGGGTCACATCGTCAACAATACCCACTGTAAAATGATTTTTCGGCTGGATGGATTTCATGTTGTCAAAAACAGCCTTAACCATATTTGGATTAAATTCCTTGGAAGACAAACCATATCTTCCACCAACAATTTTAGGCCGTTCTCCGTATTCCATGAATGCTGTGCAAACATCCGTATAAAGAGGCTCGCCAAGGGCACCCGGTTCCTTGGTCCTGTCAAGAACGGTAAGTGTCTCAACCGTTGCCGGAACAGCCCTGAAAAAACTTTCCCTGTCAAAAGGTCTGTAAAGACGAACTTTGATAAGTCCGAGCCTCTCCCCCTGGGTATTGAGCTGGTTAATGGATTCTTCAATGGCTTCACAGCCGGAACCCATGGCAACAATAACCCTGTCGGCTTCCGGGTCTCCCACATAATCAAACAGATTATATTCCCGACCAGTCAGCTTACCAACCTTTTTCATATACTCTTTCACAATGCCTGGAATTTTAAGATAATATGAATTAACAGCTTCCCTGCCCTGGAAATAGATATCCGGGTTCTGGGCAGTTCCTCTGGTATCAGGGTGTTCCGGATTTATGGAACGGCTTTTAAATTCGTTAAAGGCATTATAATTAAACAGGCCTGCCATGTCTTCATATTCAATCATTTCAATTTTTTGTATTTCATGGGAAGTTCTGAATCCATCATAGAAATGCATGAAAGGCACCCGGGCTTCAATGGTGGCAAGGTGGGCTATCAGGGCAATGTCCTGGGCTTCCTGGACTGAATTGGAGGACAACATGGCAAAACCAGTCTGACGGGCAGCCATGACATCCTGGTGATCTCCAAAAATGGAAAGTGCATGGGCTGAAATAGCCCGGGCCGTCACATGAAAAACACAGGGAAGAAGCTCTCCGGAAATTTTATACATATTGGGTATCTTGAGTAAGAGTCCCTGGGATGCTGTAAAGGTTGTTGTAAGGGCTCCTGCAGCAAGGGAACCGTGAACAGCTCCTGCAGCCCCTGCTTCAGACTGCAACTGTTTTATGTTTAACACCTGGCCGAATATATTTTTTCTGCCTTTTGAGGCCCAATTGTCTGCAATTTCACCAAGGGGGCTTGAAGGCGTTATGGGATATATAGCGGCAACTTCACTCATGGCGTAGGCCACATGGGTTGCTGCTGTATTTCCGTCTATAGTCTGCATTCTCTTTTTCATAGTTTTAACCTCTTTTATATTAATGAGAGCAAGTAAATTCACAAAATATCCGAGGCATCATATAATAAATTGCTGCGCAAGTAAATAATTAAAGAAATTCGATACTTAAGATATTGTTGAAAAATATAAGACGTCAACTGAATAGTTGATTTTAAAAGTGAAATGATAAAAAAACCGCAACAGGAATTTATGATTTCCTGTTGCGGTAGATATATATAGCAAAATCTGGTTTGTGCCGAAAACCACCAGCAGTTAACCTAGAGGACCTGGCTTAGAGCCTCGTCAAGCTTTTTAACAGTACGATCGATATTTTGCAATTTATCCAGGCCGAATAATCCAATTCGAAAAGTTTGAAAACCTTCTGACTCATCACATATCAAGGGAACCCCGGCAGCGGTCTGTATTCCTATATCTAAAAATTTTTTCCCCGTGTGTATATCGACATCTTCTGTGTAGCAAACAATAACACCCGGGGCCTGAAATCCTTCTGCCGCAACAATTTTAATGCCTTTACTTTTGAGCAGGGCCTTGACTTTGTCACCAAGCTCTTGTTGCTGTGCCCGGGCCTGGGCAAAACCGTAGCTTTCTGTTTCTTTCATAACATTCCGGAAACCTCTGAGGGCATCTGTGGGCATTGTTGCGTGATAAGCATGTCCCCCGTTTTCATATGCCTCCATGATTTTAAACCACTTGAGCAAATCGCATGCATAGCTGGTACTGACAGTAGATTCTATTCTTTCTCGCGCATCAGGACTTAGCATCACTAAACCACTACAGGGAGAGGCGCTCCACCCTTTTTGCGGCGCAGTTATAAGGATATCAATACCATTAACTTCCATATCCACCCAAATTGTCCCCGAGGCAACACAGTCTAAAACAAATAGACCGCCAATTGAATGTACTGCATCTGCAACTGCCTGAAGGTAATCATCAGGCAGCATAATGCCTGATGAAGTTTCAACATGGGGGGCAAAAACAAGATCTGGTTTTTCTGCCTTGATAGTTGCTACCACTTCTTTGATTGGAGCAGGCTCAAAAGCAGCATGCTTGCTGTCATCAACTGTACGCGCTTTTAATACAATTGATTCGGAAGGGATATTACCCATATCAAAAATCTGGGTCCAGCGGTAACTAAACCAACCGTTTCGAATAACAAGACATTTTTTTCCCGTAGCAAATTGCCGTGCCACAGCTTCCATGGCATAGGTGCCGCCACCTGGAACGACTACAACTGCTTTGGCTTTATACACTTTTTTAAAAGTGCTGGAAATATCCTTCATCACTCCTTGGAATGACTGAGACATATGGTTAAGGGAGCGGTCTGTGAAAACCACTGAATATTCAAGAAGCCCATCTGGGTCAATATTTGGAAGTAAGCCTGGCATATTTGTCTCCTTTCTTAAAAATGAGAAATTTATCTGACTTATTTCTATATGGTAAGAATAAAAAAATGGCAAGAATAAAAAAATTGCACGCTGACAGCGTCTTGAATACAGGGGTAAAGAATGATCAGATTGATTCAAAAATTAAAGAAGAGTTCTGTTAATTTTCATTAAACTGTGATAGAAAGACCTGTTACAAACAATATACTATTTATAATAAAACTAATTATTTATAACAAGGATAAAGGTATGGGATTAATCTCTTCAACACATTCTGTCAGCCGGTATCATATTGATGGAAAAATTGAGGGTTCTATAACAGAAGAAGTGCGAAATGGTTTAATAAAACATTCCATTCCAAAAATCGAAAGTGACTATGATGAAATTTCAGCCGGGTGGACTCCCGTAGAAAGTCCTTATAATCCGGATTTTGATAAATTTTCCTTTTTGTTTGGAACTTATTTTCTTTTTTCCCTGAGAATTGATAAAAAATCAATCCCAGCCAAACTGATCCAAAAATATATGGCCATTGAAATTGAAAAAAAAAAGGAAAAATCAGGAAGAGATTTTCTTTCTAAACAGGAAAAATCGGAAATAAAAGAACTGGTTATAGATATTTTAATGCATAAAATTCCAGCCATCCCCAATGTGTATGATATTTTGTGGAATTATGAAGAAAAAAATCTATACCTTTATACCACACAAAAAGCAGCCAATGAATTTTTTGAAACCATATTTTTAAAATCTTTTAATTTAAAACCCATCAGGCTGTTTCCCTATACCATTGTTGAAACCAAGTCAAAATTCTCAAACCCTCAAAAAGACAGGATTCAAACACTTGTCCCTTTAAAATATTCGAGGAAACCCCATGCTTGATATTGCAACAGCTTATAATAAATACAAATTTCTTGGAAATGATTATTTAACCTGGATCTGGTTTTTAATTGAAACGGATCAGAATATATCATCTCTTTTAAATTCAAAGGACGTTGTAACACTTGAAGTTGGTAATTCAATTGTCCTTGAAAATAAATTAGGGGATAAATCAAAGGAAAAAATTACCATAAAAGGTGATCAGGCTGGTCTTGAAGAAGGAACCACTGCTTTAAAGAAAGGTGCTTATGTTACCCAGATTAACCTGATATGTAAAATCAATGAAGATGAGTATCGATTTACCATAAAAGGGGAGAGTTTTAATATTACAGGTCTTAAAACCCCAAAAACAGATCTGTCACACAAAGAAGATGAAATAGAAGGCCTGGTATTGGAAAAAGCGTTCTTTTGTTTGAATATTTTTAAAGTTATTGACACTCTTTTTTTAAAATATCTTGAACAAAGAATTGCAGATGACTGGAATGTAAAAGGATTACAGAACATTAGAGACTGGATTGGATCATTTTAATAAATTGTTTAAAACCAGGTAGTTT
>CAYWGN010000218.1:0-8479 GCA_964457495.1 uncultured Desulfobacula sp. | reverse complement strand
CAAATATTTTTTTGCTTTTATTTCTTAAATTTTAAAGATTTTACAATTCCTGCCAGATAATCAATTGGTGTTTCTTGTGTGCTTCCAGCCACAGCACCGATAATTTTATTGTTTTTATAGGTAAAAACACCCACGGTTAATAATTCAAATGCTTGATATTTCCAGATGAGTTCAACATAATTGGCTTCAGTTCCATCCAAAAGCCTTGTGAGACTTTGCTCTTGGATCTTGTAATCAGTTATTTTAAAAATACTCTTGTATAGATTAATCATATAATCAGCAGTATTTTCCAGTGCCATTTCCTGTGGAATATCATCCACTAAAGCAGCAAAAACCGGGACGCCCCTTTTCCTCGTTAGGCTTTAATCAAGAGATAAATATCAATTGTATCTCTGAGAATAATGTGAGAATGAGCTGCTGAACAAGGCTGCAATTGATTTAGTTTTCCAATGATACGATTTGCATCCCCGGGTGCAATCGTTTCACGATTAAAAGTATAGAGACAAAGATCTTCTTTATCTTCAAATCTGACAATAGCATTAAAGGTATCTTCATGTTCCAGGATAAAATCACTTTTTACTAAATTTTGGTAAGCGGTTTGAATTTCATTGGTTTCATCATCAAAAAGGTGAAAAAATTGTTGAAACTCTCCCTCTATTGAAGGTTCGATCACGACAAGTTTCCCCTCTCTTTTTAGAACCCTGGCAGCTTCTTTTAGAGCCAATGAACTATTTTGATGATGCAATGAAAGTGTAAATAGAACAAGGTCAAATCGTGAATCTGTGAAGGCCAGGGATTCGCCGCTGCCAATCCTGAAATCCACATTTTCATAGGTCCGACTGGCATCACTAATGGTTTTTATATCAGGATCAATGCCAATGTATTGTTCTGTAGCACCTGCCAGAAGTGATGATATTTTACCGCAGCCACAACCGATTTCAAGGACTATTTTATTCTTGCGGTCAGTATATTTCTTAATCATTTTAGTGGTTATTTGTTCGATATCATATTCCATATCTGTTCCTTAAATCTGTGTGGCTACTGATTTTTTTCAACATTCGCTATATCATTAATAAATTGATCAACAAGTCCGCGTATATAGTGAATTTGAATGATATCCGACCAAATAAATTAAAAATTCTAACCTTGAATTCCATATCAGCATTTATGAAGGCCTGTAAAGGCGTTTTAACTATTCAACTGGTTTTATGAAAATATAATTTATTCAGAAACGATCTGTCAAAATAATCTCTATTGAAGTAACCGGATTACTCAAAATCAATATTCAGTGATTTCGGAAAATGTGATCTATATATTAGTAAGTGTAATCTGGGAATATGGTCGTAGATACAAATCTTGGTTCCTATAATGGACTTGCAAATTCAAATTTGGAAAAATATCAAACACCATATGTGGGGTGCTTTAAATTTGTCTGGACTGAATCTTTAAAATACCAGTGAACACCCATAAATAGGGCCTCATTCTGAGCCATTATAGACACATTATTCCTAATTCAAAATTGCTACAGATAAATATGATATCTGTAACAATCCAAGTTTCCTAACAATTTTGACATGGAGAATAAACCTATAGTGTTGGTCTTTGAAATTAGTTTCGCTTGAATCTTTATTCTATAAAGAACACCAAAAAATATTCAAGCATTATTTTTGATTCGTTTTTTGGACATACTCCACACACCCGATTTTTATCAGTTTTAAAAAGCATATGAACCGAATTGATTTTTTAATCATAGATTCCTAAAATTCAGCGTATCTGTAGAGCACCATGTCCAAATGTTCAAAATTGGCAAACTAGTATGACAAGATCTCTTAGATTAAATTAAAAGATCAACGCACCTTTGAGCCATAGCTAAAATATTGGAGCGGACATGGTCAGGTTTTCTTTTGAAAGCAGATTGACAGGGCATGTCCATGTCAGAGACACCGGAAGCCTGGCAAAAAGGCTTGGTTGGTTCACGGAAGATTCCCTCTTGAATACTTGAGAGAGACCTTAATCTTTACACGCCTTGTTCATCGATCTGAGCTGGGGTTATCATGATACCAGTCATCTGCTCTACCCATCGTACCATATTACTGATGCTACTACCGTCTTCCGCATTGTGATTTGCCGCCTTCCATAGGTGCTGCCCGAGAGCCGATAAAGGGAGCGGAAGCCCTTTGGTGTTTGCTAGTTCCATCGCAATACCTATATCTTTCACCATTAGTTCAAGTTTAAAGGCATCATCGAATTTCCTACTGATGATGCGTTGCTTGATGTGGGTCCGGCTAATCCATGACATGCCCGTGGAGGAATTCAATACATCGGTCATGACTTCGGGATCAAGGTCAAACTGTTTCCCGATGATCAGGCCTTCAATTGTGGCCATAAAAGTCATGGATGTAATGAGATTGTTGACACATTTCATGGTGTGCCCCGAACCTAAAGGGCCGAGGTGGAATTTCTGTTTACCCATGATCTCTAGTAAAGGTGTTACTCGGGATACCGGCCCTTTCTCTCCCCCCACCATAAAAACGAGCGATGCCGACTCTGCTCCCAACTGGGCACCGGAAACGGGCGAGTCCACCATATCAACGCCTTTGTGAGAAAGAGCTTTGCCTGTCTCGACCGTCATCCAAGGTTCACACGACGAGGTGTCGAGAAGCACTGCTCCGGCCTGAAAGCCTTCAATCAATCCGGACTCGCCCAGAGCAACGTCGCGCACATACTTCCCAGACGGCAACATCGTGATGACAATATCGGAAACTTCCGCAATCGCCTTTGGTGTCTCTGCGATCTGAATATTTTCATACTTGGAGGCCACTTTTTCTGCAGCCTGGCGATTTGTGTCGCAGATCGTGAGGGAATAGCCCGCTTTCGACAGGTGCCCTGACATGGGTGCCCCCATCACACCAATACCAATGAATCCAATTCGAGGTTTTTTCATTTGTGTCTCCTTTCATGAGGAATTGCAAACTATTCAGCACACGTTAAAAGATTCGCCTGTACCTCAACGAATATTATCGGTTATTTCCTTTGCCAGTACTTCTCTTTTTAAAAAAATCTATGGTAAGGTTCTGCAAACAAATTTTTGAATATTTTAAAAAAATATTTTTAGTTTGAGCTGAGATTGAACTGGTAATCCTTTTGCCATGATGATAATTGGAGTCCATGAAAACGGCCTTCAAATATCCCTGATCCTTATTAATTATTTCCCTTTTTGTAATAGTTTCTATTATACTTCTTTTGGAAATTTTATTTTTTTATAATAGGATTCTGAGTTATAAATTGCAGCCAGGGGATTGTGGCCTGTAACACGGTCTTTTACTGCCAGAACAGTAGTGGGGATATCAGAATACTGCAAAAATAGGGTATCATGCCCCACACACAATCCAAGAAGAATATTAAAATCCACACTTGCATGGCTTAAAGCCTTTGCCTGGAATATGGGATTACACATGGGTTCATCAGTACCCTTGAAAATCATATCATCTTTGGTAAGCCCAACTATCCCCTTAGAACTCTTGCCGGCTTTACAATTGATGGAGACCACCTCAAACCCATAAGCAGTAATAACTTCTTCCACTACCTTTGCTTCATTTGAGAGTCCCATGCAAAAAGCAAGACCAATTCTTTTATATTCCATTTTCATGGCAAACTCACAGGTTTCTACTATTCTTGTTTTAGTAGGCTGCATGATATAAGGAACCTCGTCCCGATTGGCATAGCACTCAACTTCCTGTAAAGATGCTTTGTTTGCAAGTTTTTGAATTTTTTCTATTTCATATTCTTTGTTAGCCTCGCCCAGTACATCTTTTTGCATCAGGGTCGGGCATCCTTTGATAGCTTTCCCTTTTGGTGTCATACACGCCTTTTCAGGAATATCAACCGTGCAGTTAGCACAGGAAAAAGAAACTTTACTCTTTTCAATACTCATAATGAATCTCCTAAAATAATCCGTTGCTATAAACTAAAATAACAATATTCCTTTATAAACAAGATCGAATACGTTTATGCCTTGCCGTTATGCACCAGTAAGGAGAATACCGCCATCCACAGCCAGAATCTGGCCGGTAATATACTTTGCCTCATCCGAGGCCAGGAACAGCGCAGCATGAGCAATATCCCAGGGTTCTCCCATGTGTTTCATTGGAATCAAAGAATTACGATCTTGTCTCATCTGTTCGATATTATCGTACATTTTTAATATTTCTTTATAAATGACAGGCGTATCAATCATTCCAGGCATGATACAGTTAACCCTGATCCCTTTTTCCGCCATTTCATAAGCAAGGCATTTGGTGAATGAATTAACTGCCGCTTTTGAAATTGTGTAAATGAAAAGTTTTGGAAACTTGTACAAGAGAGAGCCTACTGATGAGATATTGATTATCGATCCGCCACTTTTACTGAGCATAAATGGGATGACAGCCCTGCATGTGTGAAACATACTTTTTATATTAATATCCATCACAGTATCCCAATCTTCCTCATCCACTTCCAGAATCCCACCAGGATTTCGTGAGACGATACCTACATTGTTATGCAGAATATCGATTGCCCCGAACCTTTCGATACAAGTTTCGGCCATGGTCTTACAGTCTTCTGCCTTCGACACATCAGCTTTACAAGGTACACAGGCACCACCCTCGTCCTCTATTCTTTTGCATGTATCTTCAACTGCTTTTATATCACGGCCGACAGCCAACACTGCAGCCCCGTTGCGTGCATATAGCATGGCAGATGCCTTACCGTTGCCCACCGGTTCGCGGTCAGTCGGTCCTACAACAGACCCGGCACCTGTTACGATTGCAACTTTTCCTTTTAAACGTTTTTCCATACTTAGACCTCTTTTGGGTTTATCATAATACTTCTCAAATACCTTTGGAAAAAGAAATTTTACTCTTTTCAATACTCATAATGAATCTCCTAAAATAATCTGTTGCTATAAACCAAAATAAAAATATTCCTTTAAAGCTTTTGATAGCTCCCCTGGTAGTTTGACATTCAGCTTTTGGCCCTCACCCAAAAAGTGGACAGGGTAATTTTAGATAATCCTTGCTTTGGGCATGTCAGCGTTTTCCACGGAATTCATGCGGCGTCAGATCTCCCAACAAAGAATGAGGCCGAAACCCAATTATCAACCCAATAGATTTGGTAGATACAATACTATTTGAGGAAATATTGTCATAAGAGCAATTGTAATTACGTAAGCCGGGATAAAATAAAGCACGCCCTTAAAAATTGTTGAAAGAGGTATATCTTCAGCCATTCCGGCGACAACAAATGTACATATACCAACTGGAGGGGTTATGGCTCCTAGCGTTGTGATAACAGTTATCATGCAGCCGAACCAGATTGGGTCATAGCCAAATTCCATAGCAATTGGAACAAATATAGGGATAGAAATCAGCAGAAAACCCATGGCATCCATTATAGCACCAGCAAAAGCATAAGTTGCATAGATGAATATTAGTACTATATAGCTTGGAATGTCTTGAGAGGTCACTATGTCGATAAGAATAAAAGGTAGTCTACTAAGAGTTAAAAATTTACCAAAAATGACAGCACCCCAAATAAGTAAAATTATTAATCCGGACACCTTAAGTGTATCCAGAATCGCTGAATAAAATCCTTTCAATGACAGTTTGCGACGTATAGCTATTGCAATTATAAAAGCAAAAAAAGCACCTGCAGAACCAGCCTCGGTTGGGGTATAAGCTCCTGTGTAAAGACCACCCATTACAAGTACAAAAAGGACTATCATTTCCGATGCTCCAGGCAAGGCTTTAATTTTTTCGAAAATACTAACTTTTGCTCCTCCTGGACCCCAAGTAGGGTTTTTCAAACACAACAAATAGATAGTTACAATGAATAAAAACATCAACATGATGCCTGGTAATGTGGCACCCCAAAAAAGCTTGCCTATAGATTCTCCCGTTTGTAATCCATACACTATGAGTACCAAACTAGGGGGTATGACCACCCCCAATGTCGAACCGCACGCTATTGAAGCCGCACTCAATGTATCCTTATATTTGTATTTTTTCATTTCAGGAAGAGCAACAGTAGTCATCGTTGCAGCGGTTGCAGCATTTGAACCACAAATTGCTGAAAAGCCTGCACAAGCCATAATAGTAGCCATCGCGATTCCGCCTCGTGTTCGGCCAAACCATTTATAGGCTGTATTATAGAGATTTTGATTTACACCAGCATGAAAACATATTGATCCCATTACTAAAAAGGGGATAACCACTGTTAATCCATAAGAAGAAAATTGTGCCCATGCACCAGTGCTGATAAGTGTTAATGCTGCCTCTAAGGATGTCATATACCAAAACCCGCAAAATCCTACAATAGCCATAGAAAATGCGACTGGCACTTGTATAAAAATCATTAAAAATAGCAGCACAAGAATTCCTATTAACCCTATCATTTAAAACTCCTCTTTTCTTGAGATCATTAAACTCAAAAGATTTTTTAAAATAGCAAATACAAGAAATAAAAAACCAATTGCAACACCGAATATAAATGGGTAAAAAGGGATCCTTAAAGTGTCGGATTTTTCGCCTGCCATGATTATGAATTTTGCATAAGCAAACAACCGCCAAGTTAGAACTCCAAAAAATACCAAGCTAATAGAGAGGCTAAATGCTTTAATCGACTTCTTAATACGAGTTGAATACACTGGGCTCATAATATCAACAGAAACATGGCCATCAGATATTTGTGTATATCCCAATGAAAATGCGAAAACTATTGCCCCAAAGAATCCAACAATTTCATAAGCACCTTTCCATGAATACCCGAATGGACGAAGGAGAATGTTAATGCAGGCAAGTCCGATCATAAGAACAATTGCAACTCCACCGATCCTACAAAACCATTTATTTACTACGTTACACAATTCATCTATACTCATCAGTATACCACCCTAATGTAATTTGTGTTTATTGAATCTTTTACAATTATCCTTTATCTTCGTATTTATATTTCAAAACTACTTTATCAAATACTTAGGATCGAAAAGCAAATTACTTGAACGAAATTGCTTGTCTTTTGACCCATCTGCTGCATTGCACCAACAGACTTAATACATATAGTATTAAACAGTTGATACGCCTTGCAGATGAGCCAAAGTCCTTCGTAATTTTTATCCAACTTATTATGTTTTCGATCCTTATATTGTATGAATAGGTTCAGGCTCTCTTGTATCTATGAATACTGGTATTTTTAGTACTACTTCGCATATACTTTAATATTTTTAGCTTGCATTTTTAAGAGTTCATTCCAAAATGTTCTACCTTTAATCCCGTTTATATTTAAATCCATATAGGGATTCTTTAAAGGTTTCAGAAGGCTGTGCCAATTTGAGAGTTCATCGGATGATAAATTTATAATTTCAACATTATATTTTGTTTTTGCCCAATTAACACTCTCTTTTTCATGTTTGTCAATATATTTGGCCGTCCACAGAGAATGATCTTTTTCCAGATCTTCAAATACTTTTCTTGCTTCAGATGGTAGTGAATCCCATTTGTCTTGATTCATAAACACAACCCAAGGGGCAACTGGTAAATAACATTTTGTTACAAATCGAGTATATTCTGCAAAGTTAAAATCCATCAAAGTATCTAATGAAGAAACAAGGCCCTTAACCACGCCTTTTTTTATCGCTTCAGGGACTTCTGGCATCGGCATTCCTATGGGTCGCCCTCCAAGGAGTTCTAAGGCTTGCACCCAAGTAACTGTTGCCCTCAATTCTGCAGTTTTTAGGTCGCTTCTATTCCTGATAGGTATGCTGCTCAGAATATGAGCAGGTGTGCCTGTGAATACTGCTAACACTTTTAGTTTCTTGATTGATTTGGATTCAAGATCAAATTTTTTAAAAAGATCATATAATGTTGCTGTGGCGACTGTAGAACTAGGCCAACCTACCTGAGTATTGAATAACTCAAGAAGAGGATATCGTCCAGTTAGGTATCCAGGTGGAAATGTACCTATATCGGCGGCTCCCGATATGACACCCTCAATCATGTTTTTTGCTCCTAGCAGAGTTCCACCGTGGTAAGCTTGGACTTTTATTTTTCCGTTTGTCCTTTTCTCTATCTCTTTTTTATACCTTTCAAGCTGGACACCTGGGAATGTTTTTGCAGGTGCAAAGTTAGCAGCGTTAAGAACGATCACTTCTTGTGCACCAACAGGATAACAGATGAATAAACTTAATATGAATGCCGCAAATCCAATTGGAAAATAATAGAGAATTTTTTTAATAATGTCTTTTTTCATTTTTGCTCTCCTTAACAATTTTTTGTTATTAGATTGATGTGTTATACAAGCCCCCCACCTTTCGTATGTTACAAATCTCCTTTTTCTAAATCCGAAACCTGGCTCAGTGACTTCTAAAAAAAAAAATTTTAATTTCACAATACCAAACTTTTGACCAAATAAACATAGCCCAAAGTAGATATTTTTTCTATGC
>CAYWGN010000217.1:0-8514 GCA_964457495.1 uncultured Desulfobacula sp. | reverse complement strand
CTAAACTGGGATAATATCTCAATACGATCTTCACTGTTAAAAGGAGAATTACCGTCAAATGAAAAACAGATCGTTATAGATGAAATACATAAATTTGCCAGATGGCGTAATCTTATAAAGGGTTTTTATGATACCAATAAATCTGAAATATCATTTATTATCACAGGCTCGGCACGACTGGATTATTATTCAAAAGGCGGGGACTCCTTACAGGGGCGATACCATTACTATCGTTTACACCCATTTTCTCTAACAGAACTGAATCCAAATCCTGATAAAAAAGACTTTGAAACTTTATTAAAATTTGGTGGGTTTCCTGAACCATTATTAAAAGCTGACGAAAAATTCTGGAGAAGATGGCAAAAAGAGAGACTGCAGCGGGTTATTTATGAAGATATCAGAGATCTTGAAAATATAAAAGAGATCAGCCTGCTTGAACTGCTCGCTCAAGAACTTCCAAATCGTGTCGGTTCACCCTTGTCTGTCAAAAATATAAAAGAAATGCTTCAAGTTGCCCATGAAACAGCTGAAAGGTGGCTTACAATATTTGAAAGAATGTATTATAGTTTTAGAATTCTTCCATATGGTTCCTCAAAAGTACGCGCTGTTAAAAAGGAACAGAAACTGTATTTATGGGATTGGTCGCTCGTGCCTGATCATGGTCCGAGATTTGAAAATTTTATTGCTTCACACCTCTTAAAGTACTGCAATTTTATCGAAGACACAGAAGGTTTCTCCATGGAACTTCGTTTCTTAAGGGACACTGATAAACGAGAGGTTGATTTTGTTGTATTAAAGGAAGGTATCCCCCAATTTGCAGTAGAGTGTAAAACAGGAGAAAAAAGCATAAGCCCTGCTGTTTTTTATTTCAAGGAAAGGACATCTATACCTGCTTTTTATCAGGTACATCAGGGCACAAAAGATTATAAAAAAAATGGCGTGAGAGTCCTTCCTGTGGAAACTTTTTGCAAGGAGCTTAAGCTCCCTTGAAATTATAAAATAAAAAGGCATGGTATATAAAAATGAACAAGATGCCAAAATATTTATTGCCGGCCCCAAAGGCCTTGTAGGCTCAGCCCTGATCCGCAATAATAAGTGCAATAAAAAAAACCCATGTAACGCACTAGTGTATTTTATCATATGATAAATATTGAAAAAATATTAAAAGGCAGAGAGAGCAAAACGCTTGAATTCAAAAGAGATATCTCGTCTCTTAAGCCAATTATGAAAACTTTGGTTGCCTTTGCCAATACAGCAGGAGGAATTCTGATAATTGGCCGTGAAGATGATGGAACAATAAAAGGGGTCAGTGATGCTCTTAGGGTACAGGCGGATTATCAACTCATGCAGATCAGGAGGATATCCGGAACCTGAATGGATAGAATTGGGATCTGTGGTGCGGGTGGTCTTTTATTCTCATCCGGAAGCTTCTGAGGAACTGATAGATATGGTTACTACTCCCTGCCCGGAATTTTTATCCTTCCAAAGCATTGATCCCAAAGATTTATATTCCACAAAAAATCGGGCAAAAATTCAGATCAGCTTTAATGAATATCTTACCTGGGGAGGATATCCCGAGCTGGTTGAACACAAAGAAAAGATTTGATATATTTTGACTCTTTGATACAATATGAATTGACCAATGTGGGAAAGAGCATTGATCACAAGCGCCACTCATAAATAACAGAATGGGTTGAAAATAATGGAGAAACAAAAAATAATTGAATTTTTAGTTTTACACAAGCAAGAACTATATGAAAAATACGGTGTGACTCGAATCGGTCTTTTTGGAAGTTACGCAAGAGGCGAAGCAAAAGAAGGCAGTGATATTGATATAGCTGTAGAGATTGAATCCAAAAATAAATATAGAAGTTTTTTTGGACTCAAAAAACATTTGGAAGAAAACTTAAAAAATAAAGTCGATTTAGGGATTGAGAGCTCGTTAAAACCAATAGCTAAAGAATATATTTTAAAAGAAATAATTTATGTCTAAACGGGATCTAAGACTATACATTGAAGACATATTAGAATCGATTGAAGCTATTGAGAGTTATATAATAGACATTCATAGTTTTGATGATTTTGCAAATGATAGAAAGACCTAGTTTAAAGGAAAACTCATTTTTGATACCTCCAAACCCGACGGGACACCCCGGAAACTTTTGGATGTGTCTAAAATAAACCATTTAGACTGGACCGCTGCAACCACACTGAGAGATGGCATAACAAAAACCTATGATGCGTTTCAAAAAACCATGCTTCTAAAAAAAGCTGAACTAAATAAAAGATAAAAACAACTTGATTTATCTCTAAATTAGAG
Organism: uncultured Desulfobacula sp.; assembly: GCA_964457495.1. Classification (GTDB taxonomy): domain Bacteria; phylum Desulfobacterota; class Desulfobacteria; order Desulfobacterales; family Desulfobacteraceae; genus Desulfobacula. Next base: position 6,194 of record CAYWGN010000217.1, on the reverse strand, counting down.
ATAAATATATACAAAATATGAAAACCATCATCTCACAACTTATTGATGACTTCCAGGAACGAAATCTTCCAACCCCTGTTCCCCGGACAAGTATTTTTTCCGAAATAAAAGGAAAAGCCGATGTTGTCATCGGCATGCGCCGTTCCGGAAAAACCTGGTTTTGTTTTCAAAAAATAAATCAATTGCTCCAAAAAGATATCCCTCAAAATCAAATTCTATACTTGAATTTTGAAGATGAAAGACTACTTGGATTCACTGTGGCCAATTTTCAGGAAATCCTTGATGTGTATTATGGTAAGTTTCCTGAAAACAAAAATAAAACCTGCTATTTTTTTCTTGATGAACTGCAGAGGATAGATCAATGGGAAATCTTCATCCGCCGCCTGCTGGATTCAGAAAACATTCAACTGTTTATTACCGGCTCCTCTTCAAAATTATTAAGCACGGAAATTGCCACAAGCCTACGAGGCCGCTCTCTGACAACAGAAATATTCCCTTTCAGTTTTGAGGAATTCTTAAGATATCATAGCCTGTTTGACGATAAGCCCCGGGCATTTGGTTCAAAAACATCCGCGATCTTAAGAAACGCTGTAAAAGAATATTTTCAAAACGGTGGATTTCCTGAAGTCCAAAATCTTGATCCCAATATAAAAACTGAAATATTACAAGGCTATATAGATTCTGTTCTTTTAAAAGATGTTATCGAACGGCACCAGGTGAATAATATCACAGCCATAAAACACCTGGTCAGGACTTTGATGCATTCAACTGGCAGAAAATTCAGCGTAAACAAATTTTACAACACCCTGAAAAGCATGTCCATAAAATGCACAAAAAACAATTTATACGCCTATCTGGATCACCTCACAGACAGCTTTGTCTTTTATCGGGTGCCCATCCACAGCCGATCTGAAAAATCAAGAATGATCAACCCTGTAAAAATATATACCATTGATACCGGTCTTTTAAATGCCATGACTTTTCAAAACAGTTCAGACTTTGGCCCGATCCTTGAAAACATGGTATTTATGCATTTGCGCCGAAATAATTACCAGATAGAATACATCCATACCCAAAAGGGATTTGAAACCGATTTTTTCGCCCGCAACCCTATAACCAACGACATTAAACTGATCCAGGCCTGTTGGCAGATATCAGACCAGGAAACCTTTGACCGGGAATACCGGGGATTGCAAAGCGCCATGAAAGAGCTTTCAATTCCTTTTGGTACAATCATCACCTGGGATGATGAAGCCCGATTGGACAACAATATTAATGCTGTCCCGATCTGGAAATGGCTTTTGAATGAAAATGGATCAACTTTAGAAAACACAGAGATGCCTGCTTAAAAGTTCTTTTAACAGCAAAATCATTGAACAAGGACTTGCCAAAAAAATCCTGGAAGATAAAGCACTGATCAAGATAGAGTTGCTCAAATTATTAACAATGCAAATTTTTGCGAAATTAATAATTTGCTCTCCCAGGGCCATGGCATGGAATACATTGCCGCACATTACCACATGGACTTTGACAAAAAAACCAGCCCTGATCTTTTTTGATCCACCCTATTACACCAAAAAAAAGAAGGCATACCAAGAAAAAGCAAGCAAACCAAACCCTTCCATATCATCCTACACAAAAACCGACTATGAAAGGTTTTTTAAAGATTTCTTTACCCTGGCCCATAAAAAAACGAAACCAACAACAATCCTGGCCTTCCTCAATGCTGACTGGCGGGATTTTGAATCCACACCGGCTTTAGAAGAAAAATCCGATAAATCAATCACCATATTTGACTATCACAGGCTTTTATCAGAAACGGGATGGCAGACAACCCATCGAATAGAGTGCCCCCTGTCCTCTGAACGTCTGACAGGAAATCTTGTGCAAAATATGCAGGACAAGCGTATTTTAGGAACCATTGGAAGAACCCTGCTAATCACAAAAAACAGGCAAACCAGATAGTCTGGTCAAAAATCATAGTTTAAATTAAAAGTCCCGCTTCATCATCTTGAAACAACCGGCATAGGAATAAAATGAAAAAAACCGATAAAATATTTATTGCAGGTTCCAAAGACCGGCCGATGCATGCCTCTTTCTCATGCACAAAGCATTTTCAGACTCAGAATATCAGAACAAACCGCTTTTCAATATCGGCACGGGCAGGGATATCAGCATCAAAGAACTTGCAGAGCTGATAAAAGATATATCAGACTTTAAAGGAAAGATTATTTTTGATACGTCCAAACCAGATGGAACACCCAAAAAACTGTTGGATGTTTCCAAAATAAATAATTTGAACTGGCACGCAAAAACACCCTTGCAGGATGGTATCGCAAAAACTTATGCAAATTTTTCAGACTAATCAATCAGGTCGAAAAAAGACAAATACAGATTAATTTATCTCTAATTTAGAGATAAATATCCAAAACCTTTGACTGAGAATTGCAAAGCGAAATGGACGAACTTTCAATCCCTTCCGATCCAATCATAACCTGGGATGATGAATCCCTATTAGACAGTAATATTAACGCAGTTCCGATCAGGAAATAGTTTTTAGATAAATAAAAGTACCACATACTTTCATTTTTTGAAAGTATGTGGTACTTTATAGAACATGAACACCTTAACAAATAAGATTATTGAGCAAGGGCTTGCCAACAGAGTCCTTAAGGTTTCACAACTGAAACGGCTGGTGACTGGAGGTGCGCAGAGTCGTTACAATCTGGTTAACCGTGCGATTAAAACCGGAGAATTGTCTCAATTTCAACGGGGGTTGTATATTCTCAATGAACGGTTTCGCGATTATCAGTGCCACCCGTTTGCTCTGGCACAGGCCATTGAGCCTGGCAGTTATATTTCGTTTGAGACCGCATTGGCATATCATAGCTGGATTCCCGAGGCGGTTTTTACAACAGCAAGTGTGGTACCCGGTCGAAAATCCCGACAATTTGAACATGAAAAAATGGGAATTTTCAATTTTCAACCCCTTGCAATTCAGCGAGAATATTTCCTGGAACTGGTGAACAGGCATCAAATAAATGGTCAAACCATGCTGGTGGCAAAACCATGCAGGGCATTAATGGATCTGGTCTGTTTGAGAAAACTATCCTGGGAAGGAATGGACTGGCTTTTGGAAGGACTGCGAATCGATCCGGAATCATTAGCTGCCATTACCGGTAATGATATTACAATATTAAAACTGATTTACAAACATAAACGGGTAAAATCGTATCTATCTTATCTCAGCAGGGAGTTAGACCTTGATTGATCTGATTCAGGAGAAATTAACTGCTTATAAAGCAGCCAATCCTTTGGAAGAAAATCACGCCATTAAAGAAATTCTCCAGGATATTGCCCTGTATGGTTTGTGGCGCACGGGTTTCTTTGAGGTTGCGGCATTCCAGGGAGGTACCAGCCTGCGAATTTTATATGGCATGACAAGATTTTCAGAAGATCTTGATTTTATATTGAAAGTACCTGATCCTGAATTTGCCTGGCCTGTATATCTTCAGGGTATGCTTGGTTATTTTGAAGAATTTGGACTTAAATCACAGGTGTTGAATAAAAGTAGAATGGATCAACGGGTAAAAAAAGCCCTGATCAAAGACAGTTCAATCTGCAACCAGCTCAATTTGGAATTTTTTAGAGGCAACCCGAGACAAACGCAAAAAATAAAATTAGAGATTGACGTAGACCCTCCTGATAGTTCCGGTTTTGAATATAGTTACCTGGATTTTCCGCTGGATTTTGAAATCTGCCATCAGGATTTAAATAGCAATTTTTCATTAAAAATTCATGCGCTGCTTTGCAGGCCATATCTGAAGGGTAGAGACTGGCATGATTTTAACTGGTATGTAAAAAAGGGAGTTCAGGCAAACCTTGCCCATTTGCGGGCAGCCCTGTTTCAATGGGGGCCATGGGCACATCAAAAAATTGATTTTGATATGGAATGGGTAAAACGTGAGTTGAACCGAAAAGCTGCCAGTATTGACTGGCGGGCTGCAGCAGATGATGTTCGGCGGTTTCTCAGGCCGTTGGAACAGCATAGCCTGAGCTTATGGAATGAAAAATTTTTTACGCATAAAATAGAAAGACTCAATCCTGGACTGAAGTAAAACGAAACGCTTTTGATAGTAAAAAAAGCTATAAGGCCCCAAAATAGTGGGGGCTTTAACAGGACTTTAATGCATTCAACTGGCAGAAAATTCAGCGTAAACAAATTTTACAACACCCTGAAAAGCATGTCCATAAAATGCACAAAAAACAATTTATACGCCTATCTGGATCACCTCACAGACAGCTTTGTCTTTTATCGGGTGCCCATCCACAGCCGATCTGAAAAATCAAGAATGATCAACCCTGTAAAAATATATACCATTGATACCGGTCTTTTAAATGCCATGACTTTTCAAAACAGTTCAGACTTTGGCCCGATCCTTGAAAACATGGTATTTATGCATTTGCGCCGAAATAATTACCAGATAGAATACATCCATACCCAAAAGGGATTTGAAACCGATTTTTTCGCCCGCAACCCTATAACCAACGACATTAAACTGATCCAGGCCTGTTGGCAGATATCAGACCAGGAAACCTTTGACCGGGAATACCGGGGATTGCAAAGCGCCATGAAAGAGCTTTCAATTCCTTTTGGTACAATCATCACCTGGGATGATGAAGCCCGATTGGACAACAATATTAATGCTGTCCCGATCTGGAAATGGCTTTTGAATGAATAAAATATGAAAATCAAAATCACAGCTCTAACCTGGGACCAATTCATTTACCCAAGAGGAGTTAGAAGCCAGCAAACCATCAGTTCATATGTTGAAGCCCTTGAAATCCATGCTCAATTTCCACCAATCAAGATTCAAAGGGTCTTCAACTATACTGATGCAGATGACAGCAATAAAACCCAGGCGACCATCATCATAGACGGCATCCACCGCTGGTCAGCATTTAAAGAAAAAGGAATCAAAGAAATTGAAGCGGTTGAATTCAAGGACAAACCCCTTGATTATGAGAAAAACAAAATAGCACTTCTCCTTGAATCTGCCCAATGCAATACCAGCCATGGTGATCGCTTAAGCCCACATGATAAAAAGCGGGTTGCCCGGGATATTGCAACATCAGATCCGGAATGTAAATATACGGAAGATAGTCTTGCACAAAATTTAGGGGTTACCCGCCAGACAATCAACCTCTGGATTTCAGATATCCGTGCCCGGCAGCGAACAGACAGAAACAGTATTATCATCCGCTTAAACCGTCTTGGATGGACCCAGGAAAAGATTTCAGAAAAGATAGGACTGAGCCAAAACCGTGTATCAGAAATTATCGGAAATGCAAATATTTGCAATATCGATAATTTGCTCTCCCAGGGCCATGACATGGAATACATTGCCCGACATTTTCACATGGACCTTGCACTTACCTGGGCCTTAAGACTTCAAGGAAAGACGGATCAGGAAAAATTCAAAGAACTTGGATGGGGACTTCGCACATGGGACCTGTGGAATTTTAACGAATGTGATGAACGATTCGGAGATGACTGGCCCGGCCGTATCCCGGCCCAGCTCATTGCCCACACCCTGTTCTATTTTACAAAACCCAACGACCTTGTCCTTGACCCCATGGCGGGCGGAGGTGTGGTAACGGACGTATGCCTCCTGTTTGAACGAAAATGCCAGGCATTTGATCTTGCATCCCAAGACAACCGGCCGGAAATTCAATATCACTATTGGGAACCTGCAAAAGACATCTGGCCCGTCACAAAAAAACCAGACCTGATCTTTTTTGATCCACCTTATTACACCAAAAAAAAGAAGGAATACCAAGAAAAAGCAAATAAAAACACTCCTTCCATATCATCCTATGCAAAACAGGACTATGAAAGGTTTTTTAAAGATTTCTTTACCCTGGCCTATGAAAAAACAAAACCAACAACAATCCTGGCCTTCCTCAATGCGGACTGGCGGGATTTTGAATCTACCCCGGCTTTAGAAGAAAAATCCGATAAATCCATTACAATATTTGACTATCACAGACTTTTATCAAAAACCGGATGGCAGACAACCCATCGAATAGAGTGCCCCTTGTCCTCTGAACGTCTAACCGGAAATCTTGTGCAAAATATGCAGGACAAACGTATTTTAGGAACGATTGGAAGAACAATGCTAATCGCAAAAAAA
>CAYWGN010000216.1:0-8540 GCA_964457495.1 uncultured Desulfobacula sp. | reverse complement strand
TTGTAAGAGCGCTGGATTCACTTTTCCTCCAAGACTCAACACTTTTTGTACATCGGAAAATAATTTATCATAGTTTTTTAAATAATACAAACTTGAGTTTTCGAAAAAAAATTCAATGTTTTATCTTGACAATATATCCTTTAAAGCTATAAATTAAACTATGTATAAATTGAAATACAGACGTCAGGCCAGAAACTATCTGGCACGGCTACCGCTAAAAATAAAATCAATCATCGTTAACAATTTACATGAGCTTGCGGCAAATCCAGATACCCCTTCTCTTGATATCGACGTCTTAAAGGGACGACAGGGGTTTCGTCTCAGAGTAGGGCAATATCGTGTCATCTATACACGCCAGGATGACAGGTTGATAATAGAAATAATAAAAATTCGCCCGAGGGGCGACATTTATAAGAGGTGAATATGGAATACCAGACAATTAAGGAAAATGGAAAAGTAAAGTTTGTGGTGCTGCCAATCAAGTCATTCCAGACTATCCTTGGCCTTATTGAAGATGACTCCGATCTGCGTGACATACATGAAATCAGGTCTGAACCTCTATATGATCAAAAAGAAGCGGAAAACTATATCTTTATGAATCCCGTCAAACGGGAGCGCCTTGAAAGAGGATGGACACAGGAAGAACTTGCCGGTCGAATCGGGGTAAAACAGGCAACCGTGGCAAAATGGGAACGAAATGGCGCTGTTTATCGCAAGGCAACCAGACAAAAGCTGGCAAAAGTCTTTGGAATAAGCGAAACAAGTTTCTCTTAGGGCTCTTCGTCCACTTTTACCACTTAACCCTTTATCGCATACTTCTTTCCACCCCAAACAAAATCATCCTGCTGCCTCTCGGCGATATACTGGCGGGCGTAAGCGGCAGCCAGGCCAGATTCAACAATCAGGTCACATAACTCGCTGTCCAGATGATTGTCCTTGACCATAAAGCCCATTATCCGCATGGATTCCGACATTAATTTTCCAAGCTTATAAGGGCGGTCAGCCGCAGTCAAGGCCTCAAAGACATCAGCCACGGCCAGAATCCGGGCCGGCAACGGGACCTGTTCAGCCGTAAGCCCCTGGGGATAGCCGCTGCCGTCCATTTTTTCATGGTGCATCCCGGCATAGACCGGCACCTGTGCCAATTTTTTGGGAAACGGCAGAGCCTCAAGCATTTTCAAGGTGACTGCCGCGTGATTATTGATCACTTCCCTCTCGCTGTCGATCAGCGTACCTTTACGAATGCTTAAATTTTTTAATTCATCATCATTGACCAGTGATTGCATCTTCCCGGCTACCTCAATCTCACAGGCAGCCATCTTTAGCAATCGTTCCAAGCTATCATCTTTTAAAAACTCACCGCCCGTATTGACTTCCTGCATAAAAGCAAATTGTTCGTCCAGCTCTCTAATTTCATCGGCAAGATCATCTGAGACATCAGGCTTAACACTTACAAGATCAATCTGGCGTTTAAGCCGATTGATTATTGAATCTTTCTTCAGTAACTCAATTCGTAGTTTAATCAATTCTATCCGGTCAAAGATTGTCTCAAGCTTCTTGGATTTATCAATAATATGTTCCGGCGTAATAATTTTACCCACATCGTGCAACCAGGCCGCCATTTTGATCTCCTTGGCCTGATCCTCATTAAAATCTATACCGGAGAATCTGCCGGTCTCAGTCTGATTAATCTTCTTGACAATCTCTTCGGTAAAGTTGGCTACCCGCTGGACATGACCTCCGGTGTATGGCGATTTTTCATCAATTGCAGTTGCCACCATCTTTACAATGGACTGCAGTAACTCTTCCAGACCGCTGATTAACTGGATATTGGTTATAGCGATGGCGGCCTGGGAGGCCAGACAGGTCACTATCTCAATTTCAGTATCCATAAAATCTATAACCTCATTAGTGAAACGGTTCTGGGCATTAATCAGCTGAATAACCCCGATCACTTCATCATCATGATTCATCATGGGAAGGACCAGCATCGATTTTGAGTGGTAGCCGTTACTCGCATCAAAATCCCTGGTTCCCTGGAAATCAAAATCAGAACTGTAAACATCGGAAATTTTGATAATCTTTCCCGTAAGAGCGCAATGGGCAGATACGTTTCCATGATTCTCGCTGCCATCAGCCAGGTTAAGAGCTACTGGCGGCCAGCTGATTTTTGCTGCCCGTCCCCCCATCTTAACCCCTAAAGTGTCACACTGAACAATGGTAAAATGCAAAGATTTTTCTTTTTCATCACTTATATAAAGAGTACAGCCATCCGCATTAGTAAACCGTTTGGCCAGCTCGACTATCATTTCCAGCAGACGCTCATGATCCTTTTGACCTGAAAGGGCAGTGCCTATCTTAACCAATTCAAGAACCAGGTCCTGTTTACTTAGTGCAAATGCCCGGGCCTCCTCTATTCCCCTCTTCAGGTCAACTATCTCCTCCTCATATTTTCCCAGACTTTCATTCTTTTCTACCATTTTAATTCCTCCAAATATAAGTACGAAACAAGTTATGCGCCTTGACAAAAACTCTGATTCAGCATCTATTTTTTTATCGACAACTTCAAAGGGTGAAAGAGACTTTGTTTTTAAAAGTCTCTTAACAGATCAGGGTGTTGTTATTTTATTAAGACTCTCTTGAAGGGAAAAATCCAAATCCATGAATGAAGAAAAACCTGCAATTTTAAATACATTCAGGACCATCTCTTTCAGCTCGCAGATAAGAAATTGCCTGTTTGCCTGAGTAGCTTGTTTTTTGCACAAAAGAACACTGCGCAGGCCGGCACTGCTGATATAATCAAGAGATTTCATGTTCAGGATAAACCCTTTTTTGCCTGAATCCAGTTGTTTTAGAAAGTTTTTCTCAAGATCCATGCAGGTCACTACATCCATTCGCCCGGCCAAATTAAAGATGACCAGATCATCTTTTTCTTCAATAAACGTAACCAATTCCTTTTTTACTTGTTTTTCCGAATCTTCACACGGGACCTCTTCCTCCAATGTGATACGCATGCCATCATACGCCATGTCAATGATCAGAGAAGATGATTTATCATAGAGTTTTAAATATCTTTTTGTCTCATTTAAGAACTTATCCAGAACCGTGTCATCACTGGTATGTTCATGGTGGAACATGCACAGATGTTTGACATTTGAACGTACTGCCAGTTCGGTTACAACTATATTGCTTGAATGCCCCCAGTTTTCCTTTGTCTCCATGGCATCAAACAAATGATATTGGGCATCATTGATCAATACATCCGCGTCTTTACAAAACCGGATAAACTCATCTGGTTTTTTTTTGTCCAACTTATGCTCAGAGTCTGTGGAATAAATAATTTTTCTATTATTTTTTTCAAATGAATATCCATAGGATTTGCCCGGGTGATTCTGTTCTATGCCAAAAATCTTAAACCCGGCAATGGTATGTTCTTTTTCAAGGTCCAGGGTGATAAAATTAATCGTGGCAGAAAGCGCCTCTAAGGGAACCGGGAAACAGGGTTCTGCCTGCTGTTTTTTAAACACGTCCTCCAAATTTTCATGGAATCCGAAAATATTAATGGTGTTGCCGGGTATGTATGCCGGTGTAAAAAAAGGAAATCCATGAATATGGTCCCAATGAAGATGGGACATAAAGATATTAAAAACCTGCCTGGATTGTTTTGCCTTTTCCCCGGGGTTTTTCATTACCCAATTGCCATAATCCCGCAATCCAGAGCCGGCATCGCAAATAACAGACTCACTGCCGCCAATGATCTCAACACATGAGGTATTGCATCCATACCCGCTTGAGACAGAAAAGGGCAGCTGAGTTTCCACAAACCGATCCAGGTCATCAAAGACTGCAAGTTTTTTTTCCAGTGCAATGGCAAGGGCGGATTTTATCTTTGTTCTGATCATTTCCGACGTGACGGCACAGGGTAATGACCCGCGGGTTCCCCAGAATAATACTTCCATAGTAATCCTTTCCTGCAATTTATAAATAGTGTTTGGGCGAAAACTCACCCATCGGGTTAATGATACTGCATAAAAATTTATTTAATATATATCGCTTGCCCTGTCAACCCGGAATACAAATTGCGATCCTTAATCTATCTCCATGGCTGGTATTGTATTTAGGATTTTAATAATTTTCCGGGAGGCCGTGCCCGTTCCATATTCAAGGATGGGGGTACCTTGTGATCTTTTTTTTGATGCTTCAATAATCTGGTTGACATCACATCCGGCCAGGATGTTCCAGCCAGTTTCAACGGTTTCTATCCATTCGGTTTCATCCCGCAGGGTAATACAGGGTATGCCATGGAAATAGGCCTCTTTTTGCACACCGCCTGAGTCTGTTAAAATCAAGGCTGCATTTTTTTCCAGGGCTACCATTTCCAGGAAAGAAACAGGATCCATCATTTTTAAATTGGCTATCAGGCTGTCCAGGCCGAATGCCTTGATTTTTTTAATTGTCCTGGGATGGACGGGCAGGACAACAAGTTTTTGTAAGCTTAATTTGTTTAATGCAGATAAAATAGATCTCAGACGGGTTTCATTATCAGTATTTTCCGCCCGGTGCAGGGTTGCCAGAAAATATTCACGGGGTTGCAGGCCTGTTGTTTTCAGAATTGAATTGTGTTTATCTGCCAGGTCTGCGGCAAGAAGGGCTGCATCAAACATTACATCTCCGGAATGAATCACATTTTTTTGAATCCCTTCTTTTTTCAGGTTTTCAACTGCCTGAAAGGTCGGGCAGAACAGGATATCAGACAAATGGTCGGTGAGGATGCGGTTGATTTCTTCAGGCATCTGCCGGTTCCAGGATCTTAAGCCTGCTTCGATGTGAGCTATTTTAATGTTCATTTTTGAGGCAGCAAGGGCGCCGGCAAGGGTGGTGTTGGTATCTCCATAAACAATGACCAGATCAGGATTTTCTTTCAGGAGCACAGCTTCTATTTTTTCCAGCATCCTTCCGGTCATGGCACCATGTGATCCGCCCTGGATACCTAAATTGTATTGAGGTGCAGGGATATTCAACTCGTTAAAAAACACTTCAGACATATTTTCATCAAAATGCTGGCCTGAATGAAGAATTATTTCCTGGAGCTGGTGATCTCTGGTCGCTGTTTTATTGTGCTCAATTATAGCCCTGGATACGGGGGCTGCTTTTATAAACTGGGGTCTGGCACCGACAATTGTTAGTATTTTAATCATTTACACACAACTTTTTTGAATTTGTTTAATATATATTTCAGCAATAAAGAGATATTAAATCATCAGTTTATTACAAAATGGATGCTGCTCTCCTTTGGAAAGCTCGGGTTTGGAATGCCTTATGGTATAGACTGTCTCAATGCTGGGTCTTGCCTGGTCAAGCCCGAATCCTCTGCCTTGTAAAATATTCTGGTAACTCAGGGTGTGCAAATCTGTAAACCCGGCACTGAACTCTATTTCCTTGCCTCCCAGTGTAATGGATCGATAGGTTCTCTGACCTGATGCTGCCACTTCTTCAGGAAGTGTTTTTTCATCCACACTTAAGAACCATCTTACCCTGGCTCTTTCAAGTTCAAGAAAGCCTGCAGATTTATCCGGTTCAAACACATGGACAATATTTGCCTGAACCTTGCCGAAAATCCAGATGAGCATGTCAAAAAAATGAATCCCTATATTTGTAGCAATGCCTCCAGATTTGGATTCATCCCCTTTCCATGAAATAAAATACCATTTTCCCCTGGAGGTAATATAGGTGAGATCCAGTTCATATTTTTTATCATCAGGAGATGCATCGATTTCTTTTTTCAATTTGATTAAAGCGGGATGGAGCCTGAGCTGAAGGATATTATAGGCTTTAAAATCCGTGCCTGCCTCAATTTCTTCCAGGGCATCAATATTCCATGGATTGAGTACCAGCGGTTTTTCACAGATCACATGGGCATTACTTCGAAGAGCAAATCGGATATGGGCATCATGGAGATAATTGGGGGAACAAATGCTGACATAATCTATTTTTTCCCCTTTTCGCCTTTGTTTATCCACATGCCGGTCAAAGCGCTCAAACTCCGTAAAAAAATGGGCCCGGGGGAAATAAGAATCAATGATTCCAACACTGTCACTGGGGTCAAGAACTGCTGTCAGTTCGTTCCCTGTTTCTTTTATTGCCTTCATATGCCGCGGTGCCACATATCCTGCACCACCGATCAATGCAAATCTTTTCACTGCTCACCTCTTTCCAGTATGGAATTGTATATTTTTATGTTCTGATTGATTATGTTTTTCTTATTAAATCGGGTATCTGCCAATGCCCGGGCCTGCTGTCCCATTTTAATTCTGGTTTGATCATCATAGGACAATTGCACAATTTTGTCTGCAAATTTCTTATCATCATCAAAATTCAAACAATATCCTGTTACACCGTGCTTTACAAGTTCCGGCACACCACCGACCTTTGCTGCAATCACGGGCAATCCTGCAGCCATGGCCTCCATGATTGCCACGGGAAGCCCTTCATTTTCACTGCAATGCAAAAAAACATGGCAGGCCTGCATGAGTTCCGGGATTTTGTCATGATCCACCCGCCCTTTAAATTCAACATGGATTTTAATGCCAAGAGATTGGGCAAGATGTTCAAGATCTGACTGCAAGGGTCCTTCACCGGCAATGGTCAGGTGGAACTTTATGCCTTTTGTTTTAAGGCGGCCTGCTGCCCGAATTATGGTGTCCACCCGTTTAGGGGATTCCAGGTTACCCGTGTAAAGGAGTTGAATTTTTTTTGAAGATCTTTTGTTCAAACAGGCAGGAGATGCATAGGTTTCCATATCTATTCCTACGGGGCCGGGTATAACCATGGATTTTGACTGGGATATGCCAAGTAGCAGGGCTTTTTCTTCCAAAGGGCGGCTTACGGATATCAAGGCTGAAAGCCTTTTAAGGGTAAACCTTGCAAACATGGCAACAACCTTGCTGGAAGCCGCAATATTCAGGTCTGAGCCTGCGGCTGTCGCAACAACAGGTTTTCGGGTCAGCATACCTGTTATGGCAGCCATAAATCCACCAGGCACTATCCAGTATGCATGCAAAATATCTATTTTATTTTTAATTACCAGATAAACGGAACTTAGAATACCTGCAGCAATGAGAGAGCCCAGCATAAGTATGGGCAATCCCTTTACCTGCCCCAGCTGCTGCCCTTTTTCCCAGTCGTAAAAAGCATATCTGTGGATCTTGATTCCATCAGATATTTCCTTTTTTTGAGCCCCGGGCCGCAGGGGGGTCACCACATGCACATCAAATCCTTTTTGAACCAGGGAAAATGCAAGATCCCTGACAAAAATCCCTTTGTAATCTTCTTGAGATACGGGATAAAGGTGGGACAGAATGCAAATTTTAATTTTTTCCATGGTTGTTTTTCAATATATTCATCTGGCGCTGTAACCTGAACATTTCATTTCTAAGAAATATATTCTGGGAGGCAATGAATGCAAAACACAAAAACTGGGTGCCCACCACCAATAATAAAATCATCAAGGGAATCAGGGGACGTTCCGCAGACAGGCTTCCTGAAAACCGTTCCCAGATAATATACAGGCCGATAAAAAAGCCGGCAAGACTCAGACTACCGCCAATCGCTCCAAAAACAAAAATCGGCTTTTCAAACAGGGAGAAAAGAATATGGGTAAATGCCGTATGCCTGAACCTGAACTTGGACTTGCCCTGCTTTCTGCTTTCCAGGGTAGCAGGGATTTCCTTGATGGTCAGGCCCGTTGCAAAGGCCTTGGAAAGAATTTCCAGATGTATCTCTTTTCTATCAGATTCAAACTCAAGGGACTGCAATGCTTCGCGTTTATAGCCGCGCAAAATGCAGGTACTGGTGTAAACTTTTTTCGGAAATGCAAATTGCAGAATATTATTACCTGTTTTACTGATAAAAAGTCTTAAAGCACTGACCCCTTCTGTTTTACCGCCTGGCATATATGCACTTCCCAAAACAATATCATTCATCTGGCCGGGGTCACAAAGCTCTTTATAGATTCTCAAAATATGATCCGGCGAGTAACTTAAATCAAAATCCGTGGAAACAATATATTTGCCGCGGGCTTTTTTAAACCCTGTTCTAAGAGCCCTGCCCCTTCCCATATTTACAGGATAGGAAGCAATTATAAGATTATCAATTTTCTGCTCCCAAACTCTCGCAATCTCAAGGGTCTGGTCAGTGCTTCCGTCATTAACAAAAATCATCTCCCACTTTCCGAGAAAATCCTTCATGGCATTGGTGATCTGGCTGATGGTAGTTTCAATGTTTTCAGCCTCATTATACATAGGTGCAACTATTGACAACTCAATGCCAGAAAGTGACTCCATTTTACTCTTCTCCTTATAATCCATCAAATTTCTTCTCCCAGGCCAAATCCTATTTTCATTTGAACTCTATTTAATATTTTATTGCAGAAGACATGTCAAACTCTTTTTAGATCCCTGATCCTTCATCAAGGCACCACCTGCTACGTTGACTGCGGTCGTTCCTCCCTGCGGAGTATGACTTATACGCCTCACTCGTCA
>CAYWGN010000215.1:0-8571 GCA_964457495.1 uncultured Desulfobacula sp. | reverse complement strand
TGAACGGGTTGACGTAAATTGGTTAGAAAATATGATTCTTATGGCAAATATCCAGGTAAAAAATCAATTATTGGGTAGACGAAGAATTTATGTTGTGATAGAGGAGAACAATGGATATTAAATGTTGGGGCTCAAGGGGATCTATATCTGTATCAGGTGATCAATACTCCAAATATGGAGGTGATACCACCTGCATTGAGATTACCGCGAAATCAGGAGAAACCATAATTATTGATGCAGGGACAGGTATCCGATGCCTGGGCAATTCCCTTATGGAGAGGGAGATAAACCAGTATTATCTTTTATGGACCCACGCCCATTGGGACCATATCCAGGGATTTGCTTTTTTCAGGCCCCTGCTTTTCAGTAGGGTTAAAATAATGATTCAGGACCGCAAGTTTATAAACATCGATACCAGGGCACTTTTAAATAAAGTTATGGAAATGCCTTTTTTCCCCATTGGTTTAGGGGATCTGAAAGCAGATATGAAATTTGATACAACATTGAATGATAAATTTAATATTGGTTCTTTAAATATAGAAACCATTCCAACCAGCCATCCGGGCGGTGGCCTGGGGTACAAATTTATTGAAGACGGAAAATCCTTTGTTTTTTTAACGGATAATGAGCTTGGTGTTAATCATCCTGGAGGTCAGGGGTTTGAAGGGTACCTGAATTTTTCTCAAAATGTGGATCTCTTGTTTCATGATGGAGAATACACCAAAGATGAATATAAACAAAAAAAAAATTGGGGTCATTCTTCGATTCAGGATGTATTGGATCTTGCATTAAAAGCCAATGTTAAAAGACTTGGACTGTTTCATCTGAATCAGGATAGAACAGATGACCAGATGGACAGGCTTGTCAGTGAGTGCCGGGCAGACCTGAAAAAGAAGAATTCAATCCTTGACTGTTTTGCAGTTCCCTGCAAGATGGAAATTAATCTTTAATGCTAAAACCTGCGTTTAAGCCAAATACATGAAACACCAATCCTCCAGCCCTTCCTTTTTACAGACCATCAAGATCATGCTGTCCTGGAAAATGCTGGTCATGTTTTTTTTCGGGTTTTCCTCGGGTTTTCCATATTATATTATCAAGGATGTATTAAAATTCTGGATGATGGATGCCAATGTGGATATTACCAAAATTGGCCTGTTTGCATTGGTGGGTATGCCTTATACAATAAAATTCGTATGGTCGCCAATGATGGATGGATTTGTTCCTCCATTTCTGGGTCGTAGAAGGGGATGGATACTCATTGCACAAATTGGCCTGATGGTAACCATTGCCATACTGGGTCAATTTGATCCCAAAATATCCCTTGTGTGGATAGCCGTGTTTGCACTCTGCCTTAATTTTTTCGGGGCCAGCCAGGACATCGCTCTGGATGCCTTTAGACGTGAATACCTGACCAGTAATGAACTGGGATTTGGCACTGGCGTATGGATGAATGCATGGCGCCTGGGCACCTTTGTTTCCGTCGGGCTTTCAGTTCTGGCTGATTTCAATTTTACATGGCAGACAATTTTTTTAATGCTTACGGCCGTCATGGGCATAGGTGTTATTACCACCCTTTTGGTTCCCGAGCCTGTGGTTGATGAGCCTTTGCCTATAAATATAAAACAAGCGGTTGTTGAACCGTTTGTCGAATTTTTTCAAAGAAACAGCGCTATCTTGATCCTATTGTTTATTCTTCTGTATAAGATTGGAGACAATATGGCCAGTACCATGACGATCCCCTATATTGTCCAGATGGGATTTACCAAAGCTCAGTATTTCGTTATTGTTAAAGGGGTCGGAATGCTTGGTCTTTTTAGCGGTGTTATAGTCGGCGGTTCGATTATGATTCGCCTTGGAATAGCAAAGTCTTTATATGTTTTTGGGGTTCTCCAGGCTATTTCAACGGCATTTTTTGCCGTCCTGAATTATATGGATCATGGATCTTCTTTCTGGAGTGAGCACAACCAGGCAGTATTGGGCGGCATTGTTGCATTTGAATTTTTTGCCACAGGTCTTGGACAGGCCGCATATGCGACCTATATGGCAATCCAGACCAATAAACGGTTTACAGCAACACAATATGCCCTGTTAACAAGTCTTATGGGGGTTCCTGGTGTTTTTGCAGCAGCGGCGACAGGCTATATGTCCAAATACCTGGGATGGAATGGTTTTTATTTTTTTTGTGCCGCCATGGCAATTCCCGGAATGCTTTTATTGTTTAAAATTGCACCCTGGAATGCAAGCAATGAAGTATTGGAACAAAGATAGTAAATCAGGTTAACAAAAGATAATCTTAAAATCACAAATAGTGCTTGACAAAAAATACCCTTTTTTTTACTTAAATGATGGAAAAAATAAAATATATAGAGTTATTTTATTAACTAAACCGTTTTACTTGAGATGTAAAGGCTTTTGCATTATTGTGCAACCCATTTGCACTGATATAAATAGGCTGACCAAGGACCATTAATGTGTCAGATAACGTTTATTTTAGAATGCCGGTTTTAGATCATGATAAGCATCGGATAGATGTTTTTCAGGACCATCAAAGGACCGGTTTTTTATGTTTTTGCAAATCCTTGTTTTATAACAGTCTTAATCAAAGCGGAAAATTTAGATAAAGGCGTGGTAAACTAAAAAAATAATTATTAGTTTTTTTGTCCAACCCCTTGTCTGTTCTATTTGGAATAATTTGGAGCAGGTAGGTTTCATAGCTTTAAACGGTGAAGCTATTATAAAACGGTTAGGAGGTAAGAATAATGACTCAAAAGTCAACACCAAAGGAAGATCTTGCAGGTTCTGTCATGGTCCTTGGCGGGGGAATTGCGGGAATGCAGTCTGCCATAGATTTGGCCAATTCAGGTTATTATGTGTATCTGGTGGAAAAATCATTTGCCATCGGTGGTATGATGGCACAACTGGATAAGACATTCCCCACCAATGACTGTACCATGTGAGTAATTTCACCCAAACTGGTCGAGGTCGGCCGGCATCTGAATATTGAATTGTTAACAAACACGGATCTACTTGAACTTGATGGCGAAGAAGGAAATTTTATTGCCCGGGTGAAAGAAAACCCAAGATTTGTTGATTTGTTGAAATGTACATCATGTGGGGAATGTACCGCAGTTTGTCCTGTGGAAATACCCAGCGAGCACAACCAGGGCCTTGCTCCTCGAAAGGCTATTTTCAAGCAATACGAACAGGCAATACCGGGAGGGTATGGGATTTCTAAACGATCAACGGCTCCGTGCAAGGCCACCTGTCCAGCCCATGTAAGCATTCAGGGATTTATTGCCTTGATGAACCAGGGAAAGCATGCAGAAGCACTGAAACTGTTCAAACAAGAACATCCTTTTCCAGGTTCCTGTGGCCGTGTCTGCCATCATCCCTGTGAAGCAGCTTGTACAAGGGGTGATGCAGATGAGCCTGTTGCTATCCAATACCTCCACAGATATCTGGCCCAGCTTGATTTTGACAGTGATGAAACCTTTATCCCTGAAATTGCAGACAAGCGCGACGAAAAAGTAGCTATTATAGGTTCAGGACCTGCAGGATTGACCTGCGCCTATTATATGGCCCAAAAAGGATATGAGGTCACTATATTTGAAAAATTGCCCGTCAAAGGCGGAATGATGACAGTGGGTATTCCGGAATACCGGCTGCCCAAAGCCGAACTTGCAAAGGAAATTGAGGTTATTGAAAACCTGGGTGTTGAGATTCAAACCTCCGTTGAATTTGGTAAGGATGTTACACTTCAAAGCCTTAAAAAAGATGGGTATAGCGCATTGTTTATGGCGACGGGTCTTCATGGCTCTCGTGGATTGGGTGTCAAGGGAGAAGATCTTGATGGTGTTATTAAAGGCGTTGACCTTTTAAGAGATGCAGCCCTGGGAAAAGCAGAAAAACTGACCGGGAAGAAAGTCATGGTTATCGGCGGTGGTAATGTAGCAGTTGATGTTGCTCTGACTGCCAGAAGGCTCGGGTCTGATGATGTTACTATGGTCTGTCTTGAAAAACGTGATGAAATGCCTGCCTGGGATTATGAAATTGAAGAAGCTATTGAAGAAAAGGTCAAAATAGTCAACAGCCTGGGACCCATAAGATTTTTGGGGATTGATGGAAAATTTGACGAAGTTGAATTCCAGGAATGTACCTCTGTATTTGACGAAAATGGCAGGTTCAGTCCCCGGTATGATGATTGTAAACTCACATCTTATGAAGCAGACACGGTCATTGTGGCCATCGGCCAGATGGGGCTTTTAGATTTTGCTGATAAAGAAGGGATTGCTATAACAAAACCCGGTGGAATTGAGGCTGATCCCGTGACTTTGCAGACGCCCATTGACTGGGTGTTTGCCGGGGGTGATGCATATTATGGCCCCAAATCAGTTGTGGATGCCATTGCCAGTGGAAAGACTGTGGCAGAAAGTATGCACAGGTTCATAAACGGTCAGGACTTAAAGGAAGGCCGTGAAAAATCCTGGGAATTTGAAAAACCAGAGATTGATAATGTAACGAAAATTGAACGGGTAAAACCCGTTAAAATCAGTGTGGAAGAAAGGGAAGGTAATTTCAAGGAAGTGACCTTGGATCTTGCCAGAGAAGCAATTGAAAGGGAAGCGGCCAGGTGTCTTTCCTGCGGGATCTGTTCAGAATGCTACCAATGTGTGGATGCCTGTCTTGCCGGAGCGGTCAATCATGATGAACAGCCAAAGATTAGAGATTTGAATGTGGGATCTGTGATAATGAACACCGGTGCCACAACCTATGATCCGTCAGTGCTTGATGATATCTATATGTATAAGAGATCTCACAATGTCATGACATCCCTTGAGTTTGAAAGGATTTTGAGTGCCGGCGGACCCACCATGGGGCATCTTGTCAGACCTTCCGATGAAAAAGAACCTGAAAAGATCGCCTTTCTCCAATGTATTGGTTCAAGGGATACCAATAAGTGCGGCAATGGATATTGTTCGTCGGTCTGTTGTATGTATGCCATCAAAGACGGCATGATAGCCAAAGAGCATTCAGACCTAGAGTTGGATGTGGCCATATTTAATATGGATATGCGGACCTTTGGAAAGGATTATGAAAAATATTATAACCGGGCCAAAGACCAGGAAGGGGTCAGGTTTGTAAAATCCAGAATTCACTCTGTGATTGAAGAGCCGGGAACCGACAACCTGATTCTAAATTATGCTGATGAAGAAGGAAAAATGCAGCAGGAAGTCTTTGATATGGTCATTTTGTCTGTGGGGCTTGTCATTCCAAAAGAGAGTGTGGACCTTGCCAACAGAATAGGTGTTGAGCTGGATAAGTATAATTTTGTCAAAACTTCGACCTTTAATCCATTACAGACATCCCGACCAGGAGTATATGTATCGGGTACTTTCCAGGGTCCCAAGGATATTGCATCCTCTGTGACAGAGGCCAGCGGATCAGCAATGGCTGCCGGGTTAAAACTTGCTGCGGCTCGTCATACCTGTACAAAAACCGTTGTCAAGCCGGAAGAAAGAGATGTCTTAGGGGAAGAACCGAGAATTGGGGTATTTATTTGCAAATGCGGTATTAATATTGCCGGTGTGATTGATGTTGAGGCGGTTGAAAATTATACCAAGACCCTTCCCAATGTTGTTTATACCGGTGGAAATCTTTTTACCTGTTCCCAGGATACCCAGGTCAGCATTAAAGAACTTATTGATGAACATCAACTCAACCGTGTTGTTGTGGCATCCTGTACTCCGAAAACCCATGAAGGCATATTCATGGATACCCTGGAAGATGCGGGTTTAAATAAATACTTGTTTGAAATGGCAAATATCCGAAACCAGGACTCCTGGATGCATTTTCAGGAACCTGAAAAAGCTACTGAAAAAGCCAAGGATCTGGTTCGAATGGCAGTGGCAAGGGTGGCAACCCTGGGACCCCTTCATGATAAAACAATCACAGTGATTGATAAGGCCCTGGTGATCGGTGGCGGTATTGCCGGCATGACCGCAGCAATCGGTTTGGCTGATCAGGGCTATGAAGTGACCCTGGTTGAAAAGGAAAGCCATCTTGGCGGACTTGGAAACCGACTGTACCATACCATTGAAGGCGATGATATCCAGGCCTATGTGAAAGAGCTTATTGAGACGGTTGAAAATCATGACAAGATA
The DNA here is from genome assembly GCA_964457495.1 of uncultured Desulfobacula sp. Lineage (GTDB taxonomy): Bacteria > Desulfobacterota > Desulfobacteria > Desulfobacterales > Desulfobacteraceae > Desulfobacula. The sequence continues at coordinate 2,410 of CAYWGN010000215.1, read as the reverse complement.
GATACCCTCAAACAGGCACTTATTGTCGAGTTTGGCGGCTATAAAGGCAATTTCAAGACCACCGTCCTTGTGGGGCCATCCATGGAAGAAAGAAAGATCGACCATGGTGCCATGATTGTGGCAACCGGTGCAACAGAATACCAGCCCACAGAATTTCTTTACAATGAAAGCGAATCAGTTGTCACCCAGCTTGAACTCGCTGACATGATTGAGGAGAACAAGACCCTGGATCTGAATCGTGTCATTATGATTCAATGCGTGGGCTCAAGAAACGAGGAGAATCCGAATTGTTCACGAATCTGTTGTCAGAATGCTGTCAAAAATGCCATTGCCCTGAAAGAACAAAATGCGGATATAGATGTATTTATTCTTTATCGGGATATGCGCATGTACTCCATGCTGGAAGAATTTTACACAAAAGCAAGAAATCTGGGTGTAATCTTTTCACGGTTTGATCCTGAAAATCCACCCGAGGTGGCCAAGGGCGAAAACGGTGGGATGGCAGTGACCTTCAGGGATCATGTACTGGGACAAAAAGTTGAAGCCAGTGCGGATCTTGTTGTATTGAGTGCTGGTGTCAAGGCAGCGGATACAGAGGAACTGGCAACCATAATTAAAACCAATAGAGATGCCTCAGGTTTTTTCATGGAAGCCCATGTAAAGCTTCGACCCGTTGAAGCGCCCACTGAAGGTATTTTTATCTGCGGTACGGCGCACGGACCAAAGTTGATCACTGAAACCATTGCACAGGCCATGGCGGCAGCATCAAGGGCAACTACATTCATTTCCCAGGAATTTTTGACCCTGTCTTCCGTAACGGCAGAAGTCATACAGGAAAATTGTGCCTCATGTCTTGCCTGCGTCAGATCCTGTCCCTATCATGTGCCGGTTATTAATGAATTTGGTGTCAGTTACATTGACCCGGCGCTTTGTCAGGGCTGTGGGATCTGTGCATCAGAATGTCCTGCTAAAACAATAAAACTAAACTGGTATGAAGATAATCAGTTGCTCAGCAAGGTTGAGGCTTTGCTGGAGGGGGTAATATAATGAATGAATTTCAGCCTGTTATTCTGGCATTCTGCTGTAATTACTGAGGATATTCAGCTGCGGACCTGGCAGGTTCCATGAGATTGAAAATCCCGGCAAATTTTAGGATTATTCGTGTTCCCTGTACGGGAAAGGTAGATATTATCCATATTCTTCGAGCTTTCGAAAAAGGGGCTGACGGGGTGTATGTGGTGGGTTGCATGGAAGGGGACTGTCACTTTAACGAAGGGAATTTCAGGGCCAGAAAGCGAGTGGAACAGGCAGCTAAAATTCTTGACCAGGTGGGTGTAGGAGGAGAACGGGTGAAAATGTTCAATCTTTCATCCGGCGAAGGCCCTTTGTTTGCACAGTATTCCATTGAGATGAATAATAAAATTATGGAGTTAGGGCCCAGTCCCATCCGGGTGGCAAAACAGAATAAAAAAAATGCAGCTTAAGGCATTAACCATAAATAACAGCTTAATATGAGGTTGGCTTATGATAATAGCAGCAAAAAAACCCATTGAAGAGATCATTGATGAAGTAAAAGACTTTAATCGGATTCTGATACTCGGGTGTAATGAGTGTGTGACGGTTTGTGAAGCCGGCGGTAAAAAGGAAGTGGAAATACTGGCGTCTGCTTTAAGAATGTATTTTATTAATCAAGGCAATGAAAAAAAGATTGATGAAAAAACCCTGGAACGTCAATGTGATCATGAATACCTGGAAGAAATTCGAAGCAATATTGATGATTATGATGCCATTGTTTCTCTAGCCTGTGGTGTTGGCGTGCAGTTCGCTGCGGAAAAGTATCTTACAACACCCTTAATTCCGGGCGTGAATACGATTTGTCTGGGTGCCAATGAAGACAGGGGGCTCTGGACGGAAAGATGCCAGGCCTGCGGTTCATGTGTGCTTGCCAGGACGGGTGGTATCTGTCCGGTTTCAAGGTGTGCCAAAAGAGTGCTCAATGGTCCCTGCGGCGGTTCAACAAACGGTAAATGTGAGATCAGCAAAGATCTTGACTGCGCCTGGCAGCTCATTGTGGACAGGTTAAAAGCGTTGGATAAAATGGATGATTATGAAAAAGTCGCACCGATTAAGGATTGGTCCACAGACAGGGCAGGCGGTCCAAGGACGGTAACCAGGGAGGATGTAAAGATATGAGTGATTTAAATACTGCCAGTAATCTGGAAAAAGTGCTAAAAGCAGGGCACATTGGTGTCACTTCCGAATGTGGACCTCCCAGAGGAAGTGATCCAGAAGAAGTTAAAAGAAAAGGTGCCTTGATAAGGGATTATGTGGATGCCATCAATGTAACGGATAATCAGACTGCCATGACAAGGATGTCTTCGCTTGCTGCTTGTATACATCTCAAACTCAT
>CAYWGN010000214.1:0-8577 GCA_964457495.1 uncultured Desulfobacula sp. | reverse complement strand
AAAGGATAGCAGATGAAAAAAATCGAAACCATTGAACCGGATATGCTTTCAAAAATTCATGGGGCCAGTTTAAAAATCTTGCAGGAAACAGGCGTACTTTTTCACCATGACGAGGTTCTTGAAATTTTTAAATACCATGGCGCAAATGTTCAGGAAAATCTTGTGAAATTAAGCCCTGAACTCGTGGAAAAGTGCATGGAAAAAGTTCCTGCAAGGTTCACATGGAAAGCTCGCAATGATGTTTATACAAGAACTTTGGGAGATGGTTACTTACTACAACCTGCGGCAGGCACGGTTAAGGTTCATGATCTTGATGGCAGAATCCGGGAGGGGACCCTGGAAGACTATGCCAATTTTCAAAAAATTTATCAAGCCGGTGATATCTATGATCTTGTGGGAATGATTCCTGTTGAGCCAAAAGATGTGGATCCTAAGGTAAAACATCTTTACATGATGTACCAAACATTGAAACATACGGATAAACCTGTTAACGGGTTCATGACCACAGGTAGTCAGGCAAGGATACAATTGGATATGATGGAGATTGCCGTGGGCGGCAAAAAATATTTTGAAAACAATCATTACATGGCCGTGAGTATCGGGGTGACAACCCCCCTTACCTACTCCTGGGATCCTTTGGAGACGCTGCTTGCCTATGTAAAACGCAATCAGGTCCCCACCATTTTATGCGCTCCTCTGGCCGGTGTTACATCCCCCTTTAGCATGCTGGGAACGGCAGTGCTTCAGAATGCTGAGATTTTGGCGGGAATTGTGCTGACACAATTGCTGTGTCCTGGACATCCTGTTGTATATTGCCCCAGTGCTGCCGCAGCCAATATGAGAACCTGTGGATTCAGCACAGGTGCACCTGAAACCATGTTGATCAATATTGCCAATATACAGATGGGGCTTGATTATTATCATATCCCGGTACGGGCTATGCCTGGATTTACAGACGCCAAGATCCCTGATTTTCAGGCAGGGGTTGAGACTATGCAGAACTTGATGCTGGGAATGTTGTCCCGTGCCCATTTGCTCAATGAATCTGTGGGTATCCTGGATAATATTTTAACTGTTTCCTATGAAAAGACCATCCTGGATGCAGAGATCATCAGCCGCATTAAGCGTATCAGCAAAGGGATTTCTGGTGATGACCTGGATCTGTGTGTCGAAGCCATACAGCGTGTAGGTCATGGGGGATCCTATCTAACCGAGCCCATGACTGTAAAAAATTGCCGCAATCGGTGGGCGCCCACTTGCTCATTCTGGGGGACTCAGGAGGAGTGGGAAAAGAGAGGCTCTCTGGATGCTGCTCACAGGGCTAATAAAATCGCACGCCAGCTTCTTTTGGATGCACCGGATTCTCTCATTGATCCAGGTCTTGATGGGGAACTTTTGCGTTATATGGAATATGAGGCGCAACTGGTATAAGGCAGGACTTAATTCACCTTTTTACTTCCATTGTCTGGTTTCATATAATGATAAATTTTATTATTTTTCCACACAACCTTATTAAACATGATAACAAAAAAGCCGCTGACAGCTTATGCTTTCAGCGGCTTTTGATAATAAATTAAAAAGTGTTTAAATACCCAGATAGGCCTTTTTGACATCTTCATTGGCCATCAATTTGGCACCTGTATCTGTCATTGTAATAAGACCATTTTCCATGACATAGCCTCGATGTGCGGCTTTTAGAGCAAGATTGGCATTTTGCTCAACAATAAAAATGGTGGTTCCCTGGTCCTCATTGATTTTTTTAATAATCTTAAAAATTTGTTTGACAATGATGGGCGCAAGTCCAAGGGACGGCTCATCTAAGAGCAGCAATTTAGGCCTTGCCATCAAAGCCCTTGAAATGGCCAGCATTTGCTGTTCGCCACCGCTGAGAGTTCCACCGGCCTGGTTTCGTCTTTCTGCTAAAATAGGAAAAAGACTGTAAACATAGTCCAAGTCTTTTTTTATTTCATCAGTATCATTTCTTAAAAAAGCACCCATGTCAAGGTTCTCGGCAACGGTCAGGTAAGGGAAAATTCTTCGGCCTTCCGGCACCTGACAGATCCCTAATTTCACGATTTCATCCGAGGGCATCTGGGTGATATCCTGGCCCTTGAATTCAATATTCCCTTTTTTGGCAGGAACAATACCGCAGGTGGTCATCAAAGTGGTTGATTTTCCAGCACCGTTGGCCCCGATCAGAGAGATCACTTCTCCTTCGGACACTTCAAGGTCAATACCTTTAAGGGCATGAATATTTCCATAATATGTATGCACATCTTTTAATTTAAGCATCTTCAGAATCGTCTCCAAGATAGGCTTTGATTACTTCTGGATTAGACTTTACCTGTTCAGGTGTGCCTTCGGCAATTTTTTGGCCGTAATCCACTACATGAATGTTGTCAGACAAACTCATGACAAGTTTCATGTCATGTTCAATCAGCAGGATAGACAGGTCTTCATTGTCCCTCAGCCAGACAATCAACTCATCAAGCTCTTTTGTTTCATGGGGATTCATGCCTGCGGCAGGTTCATCTAAAAGCAGCAAAAACGGATCTGTAGCAAGGGCTCTTGCAATTTCCAGGCGCCGTTGTGCGCCATAGGGCAAGTTAACAGCCATTTCATTAACATATTTGTCCAAACCTATTTTTTCAAGGATTTCATAACTATCGTCAATTGCTTTCTTTTCTTCATTTTTTTGACTTGAAGGACGAAGCATGGCCTTAATAATGCCTGATTTCAGTCTGCAATGTCTTCCGATCATGACATTTTCAAGAACAGTCATTCCTTCAAAAAGTCTGATATTCTGGAAGGTTCTTGCAAGACCCCTTTCAGTCACAAAGTTGGTTTTAAGCCCATTCAATTTCTGGGTTGGTTTGCCTGGAGGTGTGATTTCAACGAGGCCTTCAGTGGGAGGATAAATCCCGGTAATACAATTGAAAAGTGTGGTTTTTCCTGCACCGTTGGGGCCGATAAGAGCAGCGATCTGTCCTCTCTCCACTGCAATGTTTACAGTGTCCAGAGCTTTTAGACCTCCAAAAGTCATTGTGAGGTTCTTTACATTGAGTATAGGTTCCATAAATTTATTCTTTTACTTTTTTAAATTTATATATTTTACGCACACCTTGAATAAGCCCTTCTGGTTTAAACACCATTACAATGACCTGGAGTGCACCAAATACAAGCATCCGGTATTCAGCAACGGCTCTTAAGTATTCCGGCAGCAAAATCAGTACAAGGGCACCGGCGATAACACCGATAGCAGATCCCATACCGCCGATAACAACAACACACAGAATGGTAATGGACTCCCAGATCGTAAAGGACATGGGGTTGATAAATGAGGTTTTTGCAGCAAATACGACTCCGCCAATACTGGCCCAGGTTGCACCCAGGGCAAAAGCAGTCAGCTTGGTTTTAAACTTGTCAACACCCATGGCCTGACAGGCTATCTCATCATCTCTCAAAGCGATCCAGGCTCGACCGATTCTTGAGTTCTCAAGCCGGCCAACAAAGAAAATAGTCATCAGCACCAGCCCAATAACGATAAAATAAATGTAGATGACAGAATTATGCTGCTCAAATTGATGACCAAAAAAGCTTGGTGCAGGAATATTGCCTATTCCCCGGGGCCCATTGGAGAAATCATCCCAGTTTTCAAGGACAATTCTGATAATTTCACCAAACCCCAGAGTAACGATGGCCAGATAATCTCCCTTAAGTCTTAAAACTGGATAGCCCAGAAGGGTTCCGGCGATGAAACCAAAGATTGCGCTAATGGGCAGAACAAACCAGAAACTAATGCCAAAATGCAGGTTTAAAAGGGCATAGGTATAAGCCCCAACCGCATAAAAGGCAACATATCCCAGATCCAGAAGTCCGGCCAGGCCCACAACAATATTCAGGCCCAGTCCCAGCATAACATAGACCAGTGCTGAAATCATGATGCTGGTATGATACATGGGGAAAATAAACGGATAAGCAAGGAAAAAGATTGCCAAAGCAGTCAAAAAAGGTATTCTGAAACGCTCATTTTGAAGCAGCCTGTGAACAAGGGGAATATCATCCTTTATATCGGCCTTCTTTTTTTCCTCTTTCCGCCGTAAAAAATAGTTCCAGATAAGGGAAGCAAAAAAACCTAGTATGCCAACCCAGAAAAGGTTAGACCATCTGAAAATCACAATATTCGTTATGGTGTTGACTTTTATGACCATGATAGGAAAGGTCAGCACCATGAACCATAAGCCAATAAAAAATGATAGTTTAATTTCTTTTTTTGTAACCATAATCAACTTTCGAAATTTTGTTGTTAAACTTTAGATGTTTCGTCTCTGCCAAGGATACCCGATGGTCTGAATATCAGAATAATCACAAGAATAGTAAAGGCAAAGACATCTTCATATTCACTCCAGAAATAGCCGGTAAAAATGCTTTCACTAATTCCTAAGACCATGCTTCCCAAAACAGCACCTGGAATACTTCCGATCCCACCTAAAACGGCTGCAATAAAAGCTTTAAGCCCTGCCAGAAAACCGATATAAAAGTTTATCTGGCCCACATGGCAGGCAATTAAAACACCGCCGATTGCTGCGGTTGCTGATCCAACAACAAAGGTGGTGGAAATAACCCGGTTCACATTTATTCCCACAAGCGATGCCATGATTTGATCCTGGGCAGCAGCTCTCATGGCCTTGCCGATTTTGGTGAATTTAATGAGTATGCCCAAGAGAATCATGACAATGACAGTGGTGACAATGATTGTCATTTCAACGGAAGTAATAATATGGGAAAAAGGTTCCCAGAATTTAAAATCAGGAATCAGGCTATCAAAAGGCATATATTCTGATGTCTGGGCAAGCATGACATAGTTTTGTAAAAAAAGACTCATTCCAATGGCTGAAATAAGGGCGGAAAGCCTTGGTGAAGTTCTTAAAGGCTTATAGGCGATTTTTTCAACGGTATATCCATAGGCACAGGAGTAAACAATGGCAAAAACAAAGGCCAGGATAGCGATAACAGCAGAGTTCCATCCCCAGAGTCCCAGGACACTGGCAACAATAAGGGCAGTCATGGCACCAATCATATAGATTTCACCATGGGCAAAGTTGATCAACTGGATAATACCATAAACCATGGTATACCCAAGAGCGATCAAAGCATATATGCTTCCCCGTGTAAGACCTCCAAGGAATAGTTCTAAAAAATAGACAGGGTCTGAAACGATTTCTTTGATGCCTAAAAATCCCAGTACCCCGACAACTGCCAAGCCTATTATAATTTTAAACAGACGCATGTTAATTAATTATTATCTCCTAAATTTTGTTAAATTTAAGCAAAATTAATACATATAAAAACAGGAGCTGTAATACTTTTTTTTTATTACGCTCCTGTTTTTATTTTTAATCAGATATTAATTAACTTGCGTATATTTTCCTTTTTGAACTTGATAGACAGAAAAACCTGCGCCTATAATGTCGCCGTTTTTATCAAAACCGATTGGTCCTAAAGGAGAATCGACTTTAATTTCAAACATGGCAGCTCTCATCTTGTCATAATCAAGGGAACCTGCTTTTTCTGCAGCAGCTGCAAGAGCCTGGACACATGCATAACCATTATGGAAGAATGTTCCGGGAGCTTCGCCATATTTTGTCTGATGTTTGGCAGAAATTTCTTTATAAAGCGGATTGCTGGAAGTATCATTCGGGCCTGTTGCATAAACACCGTCAGAATATTTTCCGGCCAGTTGTACAAAGTTGTCACCGATGATACCATCAGCGCCCATGAAAATCGTATCAACTTTTTTCTTTTTGATCATACCAACAATTTTGGAAGCATCTGAATGATACCCGCCCCACATGGTAAGTTCGGCTTTAGTTCTTTTGATTTTCTGTACAATGGCTGAATAATCAACTGCACCTGTTGTTACACCTTCAAAAAGAACAACTTCAACGCCACCTATGCTTTCAAAGTTTTTCCTGACAAGTTCCATCTGGCCTTTTCCATAATCGCCTTTGTCATGGATCAGGGCCACTGTTTTAACTTTCAGAACATTTTTTACAAAAGAGGTCATCAAAGTTGCCTGGGCACCATCATAGGAAATGGTTCTGAAAAAGTTGGGATGTTCACCTTTAAGAGTCAGGTCATCATTGGTGGATGCCGCGGAAATAACGATAAGTCCTGCGTCTTTATAAATTTTGTTTGCTGCGATGGTGGCGCCTGAACAGACATGGCCGACAATCATCTGTGCACCGTCTGATACCAGTTTGGTTGCCATGTTAACTGCCACTTCAGGCTTACACACATCATCGCCAACCAGCAATTCAATTTTTTTACCCAGAATACCGCCTTTGGCATTAAGGTCTTCAATGGCAATCTCAACACCTCTTACAGCAGAAATTCCATAGGGTGCCAAGTCGCCTGAAATAACACCGCCACAACCAATTTTGATGGTGTCAGCGGAAAAGCCTGGTGCAGCAAAACTTACCATGATTAATAGTGCAATCGCTAAAGCCTTAAAAAAAGATTTCATTGTTTACTCCCCTCCAGTTTGAATTATTGTTTGTTACAACATACTTACAACTTCAATTATGAATTTTGCAACTATAAAAAGAAGGGTTACTATAGTCAAGCAAAAAAAAGGTGGCAAGGATAAAAAAAGATTTGTAGAAAAGATTCAAAATATTGTATGTTTCACCAATAAATGCTATGGAAAAACACAATAAAGCAACCCCTGTCTACAAGGACCTAAGTCCGAAAGTTGAATTAATAATTATAATGTGGAAAAGGATCTGATTGACCATGGACACAAATGAAAAAATTGATTGCATCAGGCAATTGATGTTAAAATTCAATATTGCCGCTGTTATTATTCCAAGTAACGACCCCCACCAGAGTGAATATGTTGCCGAACACTGGCAGGCAAGAAAGTGGCTCACCGGGTTTTCAGGCTCTGCCGGAATGGCTGTCATCACCCGGGACCATGCTATTTTATGGACGGATTTCCGATATTATATCCAGGCTGAAAAGCAGATCTCAGGTTCACTGTTTGAACTATTTAAAATGGGGGGACCTGATGTTCCCACCGTTGAGAAATGGCTGGCAGATACGTTGAAGCCCGGCGATACCATCGGTATTGATGCAAATATGTTCAGCATGGCTGATGTAAAAAAGGTGACAGCAGAGATTGAGGCCAAAGGGCTTTGTCTTAATACGGGAATTGATTTTATCACAGAACTTTGGAAAGACAGACCGGTCAGGCCGAATTCACAGGCATTTTCACTATCGGAAAAATATACGGGGAAAAGCCGTGGTGATAAAATCAGGGAAATCCGCAGGCAGATGGATGCTTTTGGGGCATCACACCATTTAATGGCAACCCTTGATGATATCGCCTGGACTTTGAACCTTCGGGGAAAGGATGTTCATACAAACCCGGTTAATATTGCCTTTGTATTAATAGCTCCTGAAAAGGTGTTTTTATTTGTCAGCAAAAAAAAAGTGAATGATGTCCTTGAAAAAGAATTGAACCGGGATGGCGTAGATATTCTTGAGTATGAGGACATATATGCTGGATTATTGAAAATTCAGGATGATGGAATAATTATGGTTGATCCTGGAAATACAAACTGCCGGCTTTATCAGTCCATCAACAAAAAATCTAAGATTATTGAAAAACCCAATCCAGCCATTGCACTGAAAACCATAAAAAATGATATTGAAATAGCTCATTTGAGGCAGACCTTAATAAAAGATGGTGTGGCTGTTGTAAGTTTCCTTTTCTGGCTTGAGCATCAGTCTGAGAATGCTCAGCTCACTGAGCTTACTATTGCCGATACGCTTTATGGGTTTCGAAAAAAACAGGACTTGTTTGTTGATAACAGCTTTGACCCCATCATGGCCTTTCAGGATCATTCAGCCATGTGCCACTATTCTGCCAGCCTTGAAACAAATGCAGCCATTGCTGATACAGGCATGTTTTTAACAGATTCAGGGGGAAATTATCTTACCGGTACCACAGATATTACCCGAACCATTTTTCGTGGGGAGCCGTCACAACAGGAAATAACAGATTATACCCTGGTGCTCAAAGGCCATATTGCTGTGGCAACAACTTTTTTCCCCAAAGGTACCAGGGGGTTTCAGATTGACACGCTCTCAAGGCAGTATTTATGGAAACAGGGAATGGATTTTGGTCATGGTACAGGACATGGCGTGGGATTCTTTTTGTGTGTTCATGAAGGCCCGGCAAGGATAAGCTCCCATCCTGTTGATGTAAAACTTGAAAAAGGCATGGTGCTTACCAATGAACCAGGTGTTTACAGGGAGGGAGCTTACGGCATAAGGCTTGAAAACATGATCCTTGTGGATCAGGCTTTTGAAAATGAGTTTGGAACATTTATGAAATTTGAGACCCTGACAAATTGTCATTTTGAAAGAAATTTGATTGACCCAAACTTGCTGTCCAAAGATGAAAAAGACTGGATCAATACCTATCATGAAAGGGTATATGAAAAATTATCACCTAAGCTGGATAAGGATGTGGCATCCTGGCTCAAGGGAAAAACAAGGCCGATATAAAAT
>CAYWGN010000213.1:0-8680 GCA_964457495.1 uncultured Desulfobacula sp. | reverse complement strand
AGGGGTTAATGGTATGATCAATTCTTCAACGATATCTTCCACTTTTTCCAAGTTGAACATGGAGTCAAGCAATTTATCGACAACTCTGTCGTTCAACTTGTAAGCTGAATAAGGCACACATTTTTTAAACTTAATGGCCAGTTCCGCGTCATTGTAAGGATTGTTTTTGCCGCCTTTCAATTCTTCGACATAGCAGACTTTGGAGTGCTCTTTACCAGCTTTAGTGGTGAGAACTGCCTTTGCTCCCCACTCGGGTATATCAGGGTCCAAATTTACTGAAATGCGTTTTATTAAATCAAGAACATGCGGCCGGGATCTGGCCTCATCATCGAATGACTCCAGGACAGGATCTTTGTCGTAGGCAACCGTGGCCACCAAGTATGGTATACTGAACTGGCTCTCATAAATATCCTTGGGATTCATCTTCTCCTCAACCGGTCCGCTCATTACAGAAAAATTTAAAGGAGACTCATCAATATCAATTTTTTCTATCTGGTCAGGTTGTAGATTGTTTTCAGCAAGGATGTTTAATACTGCTAACATCGCGGTGTGACCACATTTACATCCTAAAAAGTGCTTCAGCTCGACGTTCAACTGTTCCCATTTCTCCCCTAGGTCCTGCGTCAATACTTCCGGGTCGGTCTTCCACTTGGCAAACCCAAGATATCCCTTGGGTTCGAGCAGAACATCCTGTCGAGGTCCTGTTACTCCCCGTAAAGCAAGCAGGCAGCAGTTAATGGCATCCTGGGCTATGAAGCCGTGATGAACTTTGATCATATGAGTCGGCGGATGAAAAGATGCCATATCGTGAGGTCCAGTCATTGAGCGACTGATACCCATGGCATTTTCCAACTGCTCTTGATTTAAACCGAGTAACTTACCTACGCCGGCGACAACACCAAAGATGTAATGTCCGTTGCTTCGACCCATTTTAACGCCAACGTTTCCACGGTAGGCGGTGCCGATCCGCACGCTCACCTCTTGAGCCATTGCGTATGCGGTTATCAATTCCTTACCACTTACCTTGTTTCTTAAACCAATAGAAGTCAGCAAGGCGGGCAGATTATGCTCAGTGCTATGCATCGCTTCGGGATGAATGGCTGCGAAGTCGATTGCCCGGGCCATGGGAGCAAGGGCCATCCCTGCCTCCGACGCAGGAACCATTCCACCGTAAAAAGGAATGTGGCTTTCTGGTTTGCCACCTTTCTCTTTGACCATTTCAACCACCTGCGGGATACCATCAAACGCCGAACCTCCGATCATATTACCAACAGTATCCAAGATTAAATGCTTGGAAAAATCGATCACTTCTTGAGGCAAATCTTCAAATTTTGTTTCAATAATCATCCGACAATACATGACCATCGGATCTTCGTTTTCCCTGGGAATGAATTTTTTCATTAAAAAACTCCTTATAATTTATGCTTTGATCCTCGTTGTTTTTTTAGAGGTCGCCCCACTTTCCATGTTCTCAAAACCTGCGCCTGCCAATTTTAGATGCATATAGTGCTTAGATTTATCACAAGATCGGAAACATTTCCAAATGACGCGAACCTCTGAAAAAATAATGTTAACTTTGTAAATTTACTCCAAAAGACCTCTGACCTTACCCCAGCGACGTAGTATAGACATGAATTCCTTTAGTTGGGGGTCTGTGCCTTTTCCGTCTGCGGTCTCAAGAAGTGCTGTACTCCAGGCAAGCTGATCGTCGTCAGACCAGGTAATGACTTCAATGCCTTTTTTCTGGACATCATCCCATGTCTTTTCAATTTTGGCGTAGCCTTCATTAGTAATTCTGTGATTACTGGCGTCAATAGCAACTTTAACCATTTCCTGTAGATCTTCGGACATGCTGTTCCAAACATCGCGGTTGACCACAAAGGTCGTACAATGGGTAGAATTCAGCGAGTTTTTAATCCAGTATTTTGTAACTTCGTGAAGACTGTTAACATAGTTATCATAGGGGCTGCCGTAGACAACGCCATCAATAGTATTAGCAGACAACATGGTGTAAATCTCAGGTCCTGGGGCAAAAACTGTAGCAGCACCAAATTTTTTCATCGTTTTGGCAATCAAGCTGGAACCTACTCTGAATTTCTTGCCTTTTAAATCAGCCAGGCTTCTGATAGGAACTCTGGAGGAGATTAGGGTGTCAGCCGGACCATACATGTGACCTACTACCTTCACATTCCAGCGTTCTTCAACCCCTTCTTTCCAGATTTTTCCGGCCCTTCCCTCTTCAAAGTAATCCATAAGGTCGATCATATCAGCCACATTACGGACCAAAGGGGGGGTGCTCCAAACAGAAGCGACTGGCAACTTGCCCGCATAATAGGCAGCAGGCGGTGCCATAGCCGGAGTAGTTCCGTTGCTCACAGAATCCAGTTGCATTGGAACTGCAACTACAGCGCCAGGCTGGCTGGGGATCATATTAATGCGCCCATTGCTCATCTTGTTCAGGTATTCGCTTGTGTAGACCAGATGATCCCACCAAAATCCAGCTGTCGCCCAACTTGCAGGTTGCCAGTTGTACACTTTTTCCTTCGCTGCAAAAACCTGGACGTTACTTGCGACTAACATCATCGCTACCAGTATCATTCCCATTGCCCATCGACGTAATAGTATTCTTTTCATTTTGCCTCTCCTTTTTAACGGTTTTATTTTCAAAATGTCTTAATCACGATTTAATTTTTTCGATGTACTTATATGTCTCCTCAACAGACATGACATCGCTGTATTTGAACTGGAGATCAAACATTGATGACTTGTGTGCCATTTCAAGTCGATCGAAAACGCATTCCTCCACCAAGGCCACTTTAAACATGTATCCGGCCCCATCAATAACAGACGCACGAACACAACCGCTTGTCGAATTCCCTGTAACGAGCAAGGTGTCGACCTTCTTGTTGAGCAAGTAATGGAGTACCGGTGTCTGAAAAAAAATACTGGCACGGTTCTTCTCGATTACGATGTCCCCTTTTACCGGTTTCAAGTCTTCGATAATTTCAGAGTACGGATTCTCTGAACTGAACATGTAAGTGGACGGGTGGACAAAGCCACTTTCAGGGTGGTAGACAAAGCGGCTATACACGATCGGTACGCCCGCATCTCTGGCAGTCGGTATAAGCTTCTTCATATGCCGAATGGCCGACCAGGCAAAATTACCACAGCCGCCCGGAAATTTGTCTTGCTGTTTATAAATAGGTTTGTCTTCGCCAATGACCCCGACTTGCATGTCGATTACCAGCAGGGCTGGCCGCTCTCCCAGACCCCGAACCGGGGCCATATTCGGTTGGTTAGCGAGACAACGTTTGTCATGATCGGATAACAAGTCTTCCCAAATTGGTTTCATTTTTCCCCTCCTTTTCATCATGGTTAATAACTGCTTGTGCCTTTACTTCGTTATGAAGTCATTCCGTTTCAAGTAGTTCCCGTGTCCCTCTGACCCAACGATCTGTCCATCCTGCATGATGACCTTCCCGCGCACCATTGTCATGGTCGGCCAACCTTTAAGTTTCATGCCTTCGAACACGCTGAAATCTGACCAGGATTGGAGGTACTCAGCATCCACTTCTTTTTCCAAATCCAAATCTACGAACACAAGATCTGCGTCGGAATTGACGGCGATAGTTCCTTTGCGCGGATAGAGGTTGAATATTTTGGCTGCATTGAGAGAAGTCACCTGGGCTAACCGGTCAAGGGATAATCTGCCTTTGTTGACGCCCTCACTCAGCAGAACCGGTAAAATGGTCGCGGAGCCTGCAAATCCAGGTGACGCAGTCCAAATGTCGCCCTCTTTGATTTCCCGTTTGCCACCACAGTTATCCGAACCAACGGTGTCTATCGTCCCATCTCTCAAAGCTGTCCATAGTGCCTCATTGTTCTCAGCCGGCCTGATCGGAGGATTAACCTTGGCCAAGATGCCAATTGGGGACTCAGTGTTGAGAACTAGGTAGTGGGGGCAAGTCTCACCGTACATTTTTACATTCTTGGCTTTAAATCTGGCCACTTCATCAGCAGCACTCTTGCAACTGATGTGTACGATGTAGACAGGACAACCAGTTGCTTCAGCGATGTAACCCATCCTGCTGGTCGCCTCCGCTTCAAGGAACTCAGGCCTTGCTTCATTCCAGGCACTCAATCCCTGCTTGCCACTCTTCCAAACCTTCCGCCCCAGTCGTTCTAAAATTTCAATGTTCTCGGCGTGAAAGTTACCAACAACCTTTTTGTACTTTCCCATCTCCAGCAGCGCGTCGTAACAAAACCCATCGGTATAAGGCTCTTTGATCCCTGTTGCGCCTATTCCGTTGATTCCGGAATCCTCATTCCTCTCTGTCATGAAAAACTTGAACGATGATATCCCGGCCTGCTCCACGGCAGTCTTGATGCCAGCGACGTGTTTGTTCTCGGTGACAAAAAGCTGCAGGGAAAAATCGATGTAGCTGTGAGGCTCAATCTCACCCACTATTTCATCAATCAGCTCCTTGGTGAATTCCGGACGTCTTTGATAGTGAAGGGCAGTGGTCACTCCTCCAATGGCAGCCGACTTGCTCTCGGTCACAGTTTGTTGCGAGAGTGTCGCGCCGTATAACCCCCAGTGGACATGCGGGTCGATGAGACCGGGTAATATGTATTTCCCGTCAGCGTCAATAACAGTATCGGCCTCCTGGTCATCCATATTTGAAAATAGGGCAGTGATTTTACCGTTTTTAATGGCGATAACAGTATCAACCACTCCGGTATTTGGAATTACTACTTTTCCATTCTTGATAATAGTATCATACTTCATAGTGTCTCCTTAAAATGACAAGTGTTTATGTTATATGCAAACAGGTGCTGTAACACAATGTATACAAAGAGGTTCCAGCACTATTACCCCTCTTTCCTATTTCCGTTGTGCAACATAGTTCATCAATCCTCCAGCCTCCAATATTTCAAGAATTATCGGCGCCGGAGGCCTTATAGTGGAAATAGTCCCGTTGGAATGGTTCTTAACTTCGCCAGTCCCTAAATCAATCTCGATCTGATGGCCCTCGTTAGATATGTATTGAGAGTTGTCAATCTCCAGCGCACACAATCCTAGATTGATTGCATTGCGGTAAAAAATGGTCCCGAAACTTTCGCCGACAACACAACTTATTCCGGCCGCCTTTATGGCTGTAGCTGCGTGTTCACGAGATGAACCGCAGCCAAAATTTTTACCAACTACAAGAATGTCTCCTTGCCTGATTTTTTCGGACCAGCCGTTTTCTAGGCTTTCAAAACATTTTGCTCCGAGTTCGGCTGGATCGGTCATACTTAAATATTTGCCAGGCAGAATGACATCAGTGTCAATATTATCTCCCATAACCCAAACATTTCCCTTATAGATCATAAATTAACTCCTGCCATATCAGTCACCAGACTTGGGTGTGATATTTTTCCGCGAATGGCCGACGTAGCCGCTACGGCCGGACCGGACAAATAGATTTCAGCTTCAGAATGGCCCATGCGACCTTTGAAGTTACGGTTGCCGGTCGAAAGGCAACGCTCACCCGCAGCCAAGCAGCCCAATTGACCGAAGCAAACCGTGCAAGTGCAAGGCAGTATACTAGCCCCAGCCGCCTGAAATGTATCAATGAGTCCCTCATTGAGGGCCTGTTGAAAAATCAATCTAGTTGCAGGTGAGACGTATAGTCTTACTCCAGGAGCTACCTTTCTGCCTTTCAGAATGGCTGCAGCTTGACGCAGGTCTCCTAAACGACCATTGGTGCATGACCCAATAAAAACCTGATCCAGTTCGACATCACCGATCTCCTCCACGGGAATAACGTTTCCTGGGCTGAAAGGCTTAGCAACTTGACAACCAATCGAAGTAACGTCAATTCGTAGCTCATCTTCGTAGACAGCCCCTGGATCACTTTCCAGAAAAATCCCGTTTGTTTTGTTTCTTTCTTTTAACCATTCCTTAGTCAATTGGTCAGGTGTCATAATACCGTTTACAGCACCCATTTCCACAGCCATGTTGGCAATCGTGAGACGTTCCTCGATACACAAATGAGAAAGGGCTGAGCCTGCGAACTCGACAGTCTTGCCCAATCCGCCATCGGTACCCAATTTTCCGATGGTGTACAAAATTAAATCTTTGCCTCCAATCCATGGTCCGATTTGTCCTTCATAGTCGATTTTTATAGTAGGCGGTACCTTTAACCATGTTTCGCCGAGAACCATGGCCGCAGCCAGATCGGTACTGCCTACGCCAAAGGAAAAGGCGCCCAGCGCACCGTAAGTACAGGTGTGTGAGTCACCACCAATTATTAGGTCGCCAGGTTTGACCAGCCCCACCTCCGGCAAAAGGGCATGTTCCACGCCTATCTCACTGGCTGGAAATAAGTGCCCCGCGCCAACTCGATGGCCGAATTCCATCATTGATTTGATTTTTCCGGCCTGAATTGAATTAATGGTGGGCGTAAAATGGTCCGCCACCAAGACCAGTTTGTCAGCTGCCTTCAAGACCGGCATCCCCAACTCCTCCAACTTTTTGATTGCAATAGGGGCGCTGGCGTCATTTCCTAGTATCAGGTCGATCCCGACAGTGACAATATCATCGCTTTCCACCTTCTTGACACCAGCGTGAGCCGCCACAATTTTTTGAGCTATCGTCATTGCCATAGTAGCTAATCCTTATTTGCTCGGTCTGCCATTATAAGCTCTGAAGAACTCCAGAACACTTTCAAACTCTTAAGACTTGCCATCCGTCTTCATTTTATTGACGGCAAATCGTTTTTCAAGGGCGGTATATTTCTCCAGATCGACCAATTCAAAAATTTCTTTAAACGTCACCATTTGGTCTCCACAATCAATAGCAGTCCCTTTGCTTTTTAATTCTTTCAAAACGTTTTGTATGCCTTTTATGGCCACCATCCAGGGTATCCCAGGGTATATGGCCATTTTGTAACCCATCACCTCAAGGTCCTTGGCGGGTAGAACCGGCGTTTTGCCTTTTCCATCGACAATGTTTATCAATAAGGGGATACCAGCCAAGCGTTTTGTTATCTCTTTCATTTCTTCGACAGTCCTGGGGCTTTCTACGAAAATTATATCCGCACCCGCAGCGGCATACGTCGCGGCTCGTTCAATGGCATTTTCTAAGCCAGTAACAGTAATGGCATCGGTTCGCGCAATCAGCGCAAAGTCAGGAGAACGTCTGGCATACTGAAAGGCTCTAATTTTTTCGACCATTTCATCCTTATCAATCAATAATTTATGTTCTGTATGACCACATTTTTTAGGAGATATCTGATCTTCTATCTGGATAGCGGCTACACCGGCCTGTTCAAACATCTGTGTGGTCCTGATAACATTCACTGCATTGCCAAACCCTGTATCTACGTCACAGATGACCGGGATATTTGTGGCGTTGACAACATTTCTTGCTGAGTCCAGCGCCTCAGTCATGGTCGTCAAACCGACGTCGGGTTTTCCTAATCGGCTACTGGCGACTCCTGCACCTGATAAATAAACAGCAGGAAATCTAGCTTTTTCAATCAACCTCGCCGAAATGCAATCAAATGCCCCAGGCACCATTAAAAAACTTGTATCATTCAGTAATTCTCTAAACTTCTGTGGGCCGCTCATTATGTTTACCATTTATGACAAATTCCTTTCAATTTAGTAAAAAAAATTAGATATCATTGTGTCCCTCTGGCGCTATATCAACTTGATACTTGAAATACTCCGGTTTCATGAACAGGTTCACAATCTCAAACGGATCCCCGGAAGGAAACCGCCAAAAGGCCTGAGCAAAAAACAAGGGAACCATAATTTCGGTCTCAAGAACTTTGGACACATCCACATCAGCAGGAATCGCCTCAAGGAACATTTTACCCTTTCCGAGCTTCAGTCCGATTTTCTCTTTCAAATTTGTCAAAAGGGGTTTTTCCGAAAGATCTCCTACTGATATTTTGTTAACAATATCAAACGGTAGGTAGTTTTCAAGATAATAGATGGGTATCCCGTCCAGCAATCTAACCCTCCTGATAAGCCCAATTTCGTCATTCTTTGACAAACCAAAAAATGATTGAATGCCTTTAACTTCAAGAGTATCAGACACCTTGAGGACTTCAATGCCAAGACACTTGACCTGGAATTTTTCAGCTGAACTAATGATATCAAAAATAGTTCCGGAGATGATATCCTGTTTTGCAATTGGTGGCTTTTCAGACACAAATGTTCCTTTCGCCCTTCTTCGAGTCACCAGTCCTTTTTTTACAAGCGTTGCCAGGGCGGAACGCAGGGTGATCCTGCTGACATTGAAGTTTGCAGCCAACTGGTCTTCGTTGGGAAGTTTTTGGCCCGGGTCCAGAATTCCCTTCAATATCTGTCCTTCAATAGCATTGGATATTCTCACATGAAGAGGAATTTGACTGTAAAATTGTCTTTTTTCGTCATTTGAATTCATATTTACCTAAGTATCTAAAAATAATTTTATGTATTATAGTATTAATCTTATTGTTATAATCATAGTACAAAGAAAATTACGTGTCAAGTACTTTTTTAAAATATGTTGGGAACAAATAATTTCTACGGATTTGTAGTACATAGACTGTCCGGTTATTATGAAAGCTATAGAGCCCTATACAAAGCTGTTTGTGGCAATGTAAAATCGAGACTTTGGCAACGTAAAATCGAGACTTTTTAT
>CAYWGN010000212.1:0-8790 GCA_964457495.1 uncultured Desulfobacula sp. | reverse complement strand
ACATGCGGCTTTGTCCGCTCAAATTTTTCCTTAGCCATCTTCTTAACTCCTCCTGTGGAATGT
Organism: uncultured Desulfobacula sp.; assembly: GCA_964457495.1. Lineage (GTDB taxonomy): Bacteria > Desulfobacterota > Desulfobacteria > Desulfobacterales > Desulfobacteraceae > Desulfobacula. The sequence continues at coordinate 8,727 of CAYWGN010000212.1, read as the reverse complement.
TATCAGGATATTCAAAATATTAATTACCATCTAAAATGTGCAAATGCCTTGTTGGCCTCTGCCATTTTGTGTGTATCTTCCTTTTTCTTCATTGCTCCGCCACGTCCGTTACAAGCGTCAAGCAGTTCTGAAGCAAGCTTATTTGCAAATCCCTTTTCAGAACGATTCCGGCTGAAGTTAATCAACCAACGAAAAGCTAGAGCTGTCTGCCTGCTGGGTTTGATATCAGTCGGCACCTGGTATGTCGAACCGCCGATTCTCCTGGATTTAACCTCAACCGCAGGTCTGATATTGTCAATTGCTTTTTTAAGAACATCCAGAGCAGGCTCACCAATTTTCTCCTGTGCCATCAGCAACGCATTTTTTACTGCTTTGCGAGCTGCGTTTTTTTTCCCTTGCTTCATAACGCAGTTAACAAATTTAGCGGCAAGCTTTTCTTCCTGGGTTGCATTTTTTGTTAAATTATCAAGGTTAATCTCTTTTACAGCCATCATTCATATCCACCATAACTTAAATTTAAATCTTTTAATATTTATTTAGGTCTTTTTGCTCCGTACTTTGATCGACCCTGTCTTCTATCATCAACACCTAATGTATCAAGAGCGCCCCTGACTATATGATAGCGAACACCTGGAAGATCTTTTACCCTGCCACCCCTGACAAGAACAACAGAGTGCTCCTGCAGGTTATGGCCCATACCTGGTATATATGCAGCAACTTCCATTCCAGTAGTCAAACGAACCCTGGCTACTTTTCTCAAAGCAGAGTTAGGCTTCTTTGGAGTTGACGTGTACACCCTGGTGCAAACTCCACGCTTCTGAGGTCCACCTTTCAAAGCAGGCGTACTAACCTTTTTCTCTGCTTTTTTTCTACCTTTTCTAACCAACTGATTAATGGTCGGCATAACTTCCCCTTACGTTCCTTATCAAATTTTAACCATTGTCATACACGACAAAATATTCAATTCTACTTTCACTTATTCAAAATGTCAAGTTTTTTTATTTTTAATCACACCTGTGCACCCACTCCAAACCCTACTTCAACATCGCTGTATCCTGGGAAACCGGTTCCAGCAGGGATGAGTCGGCCCATTACAACATTCTCTTTCAATCCTTTAAGGCCATCATACTTTCCTTCTATGGCAGCAAGGGTCAACACTTTTGTTGTTTCCTGAAATGATGCGGCAGAAAGAAAACTGTCGGTAGACAAAGAGGCTTTTGTAATACCAAGGATCAACGGCTCCCCTTTTGCAGGCTCTCCACCCGTCATGGCCACTTCCCGATTTACATCTTCAAAATGGATTCTATCCACCTGTTCATCGGGTATAAAATTTGTGTCTCCTGTACTAATAACTTTTACCCGCCTCATCATCTGACGGATCACCACTTCAATGTGCTTATCATTAATTCTTACGCCTTGAAGCCGATAAACTTCTTGTACCTCATCCACCAGATATTTTGCCAATGCCACTTCACCCTTGATGTTCATAATATCCTGGGGGTTAGCACTTCCGGCAATCAATGGATCACCAGCTTTCACATAATCACCATCATAAACAGTGACATGCTGACCCTTAGGGATAGAGTATTCTTTCTTTTCCCCGACATCACCCGGGGTAATAGTGACTTTCTGTCTTCCTTTTGTGCCCTTGGACACAGCAACATATCCGTCAATCTCTGTCAGTACGCCTGGATCTTTTGGCTTTCTGACTTCAAAAAGCTCTGCAACTCTTGGAAGGCCACCTGTAATATCCTTGGTTTTTGTGGTTGCCCTAGGCAATTTTCCAATCACATCCCCAGCCATGACTTGGTCATCTTCATCAATAGTAAGAATGGCATTCACCGGCAGATAGTACATTGCTGCTTTAGAATTCGCAAGTTTTACGCCTTTTCCCTCTTTATCCTTAATGGTAATTCTGGGTCGAATCTCACTATCTCTACCTTCAATAATCGTACGGGAAACTTTACCGGTTACCTGATCAATCTGCTCCTGGACCGTATTACCAACCTCTATATCAGCAAACCGAATGCGGCCGGAAACTTCTGTGATAATCGGCGTTGTAAACGGATCCCATGTGGCAATCACGTCACCCGGTTCAACTTCCTTGCCATCAGGAATATGGAGGGTAGCACCATAAATAACCGTCTCCTTGGCTCTCTCACGCCCTTCTTCTCCAACAATGGTGATGCCCCCGCCTTTGCGGTTCATTACAATGACTTGGTTTTGGGCAGAAATTACCGTATGGATATCTTCATTGTATTTCAATATACCACCGACTCTGGCCTTAATTTCTGCAACTTCTACCTTTCTTGAAGCAGTACCACCAATGTGAAAGGTTCTCATGGTCAACTGGGTCCCAGGCTCACCAATGGACTGAGCTGCAACAATACCAATGGCTTGACCGATTTCAACGGTTACACCATGGGCCAGATCTCGTCCGTAACATCTGGAGCAAACTCCATGCTTAGAATTACAGGTAAGAACAGAACGAATTTTAACTTTTTGAACACCCGCTGCTTCGATTCTTTTAACGTCACTTTCAGAAAGCTCGGTATCCAACCCGACAATAAATTCATCTGAGTAGGGGTCATGAATATCTTCCTGGGTAACCCTTCCAAGGATTCTCTCACCAAGAGTTTGAATGACTTCACCCCCCTCGTATAGGGATTCCACCTCAATACCATTAATGGTACCACAATCGGGTTGAACAATGGTACAATCCTGACCTACATCGGCCAGACGTCTTGTGAGATACCCTGAATTTGCTGTCTTCAAGGCGGTATCAGCTAAACCCTTACGCGCACCATGGGTTGATATAAAATATTGAAGAACTGACAGTCCTTCACGGAAATTAGCTGTAATCGGATTTTCAATGATCTCGCCAGAAGGTTTGGCCATCAACCCACGCATTCCGGCCAGCTGACGCATCTGGTCTTTGCTTCCACGAGCACCTGAGTCTGCCATAACATAAACCGCATTCAATTCTTCTGGTTCATCCTTATGCATGGTGCCCTTCGGGTTTTTCATGACTTCCATCATGGCATTGGCAATATCATCCGTGGCTTGGGCCCAGATATCTACCACTTTATTATACTTCTCACCCTGGGTAATCAATCCTTCGGAATACTGATCTTTTATATCTTCAATATTCTTCTCAGCTTTTGCAATTATATCCCATTTTTCATCCGGAATAATCATATCATCCACACAGATGGAAAGCCCCCCCAAAGTAGAATATTTATAACCGATATCCTTAAGCCTGTCTGAAAGGATAACGGTTTCCTTCAGGCCAATATTACGGTAAGCATAGTCAATCAGTTTTACAATGGAAGATTTATCCATCAGCTTGTTTACCAGATTAAAGGGCAGGGTAGTTTTGCGCTCATCCACTTTAAATATGGTATAATAATCCCCCACTTTTCTGATATCTGTAAACTGATCCTGTTTCAGACCATAAAGTTGTTCAACTACAATCTCAGATACCTGAAACATATTTTTAAATTCTTTTCTGGTAAGAAAATCTGTTTTCCCTTTGGTTTTTTTAATTTCATCATCAGAATATTTTGCTAAAACTTTGTTAAAGTCTTTTCCAGTCTTTAATTCTTCCATTGCAGCTTCGCAATATTCAAGGGTTTGAGTTCTGATTCTCGTCAATAACAAAAGCGTATCCCCAGGGATTGTTTCCCAGAGTAAAATTCTACCTGTGGTGGTATCGTACATTTCCCCATCAATTCGGACTTTAATCTTGGCATGGAGGCCAAGTTCACCGGCATCAAATGCATGTCTGACTTCTTCAATACCTGAAAATATTACCCCCTCGCCCTTTTGAAGCCGAACGGCACGAGTCATATAATAAATACCCAAAACAATATCCTGGGTTGGTACAATTATAGGCTGACCGTTTGCAGGAGACAGGATGTTATTGGTGGATAGCATCATAATCCTTGCCTCAAGCTGAGACTCAAGAGAAAGCGGTACGTGAACCGCCATTTGATCACCATCAAAGTCTGCATTAAATGCAGGACAAACCAAAGGGTGAAGTTGAATCGCTTTACCTTCGATTAATACGGGTTCAAAGGCCTGAAACCCGAGACGATGGAGTGTTGGAGCCCTGTTGAGCATCACTGGATACTCTTTTACAACCGATTCAAGGGCATCCCAAACCTCGGTCTCCTCGCGTTCAACCATTTTCTTGGCGCTCTTAACTGTTGATACAAGGCCTTTTTGTTCAAGATAATTATAAATAAACGGTTTAAACAACTCCAGAGCCATTTTTTTAGGTATACCGCATTGATGGAGTCGCAACTCAGAACCAACTGTAATAACAGTACGACCAGAGTAATCCACCCGCTTACCGAGAAGGTTCTGTCTAAAACGTCCCTGTTTTCCTTTTAACGTATCACTCAATGACTTTAACGGCCTTTTATTTGTGCCTGTAACCACTCGACCATGGCGGCCATTGTCAAACAGAACATCCACAGCTTCCTGCAACATCCTTTTTTCATTTCTGACAATAATATCCGGAGCATTCAGATCAACCAGTCTTTTCAACCGATTGTTTCTGTTTAATACCCTTCTATATAAATCGTTCAAATCAGATGTCGCAAACCGCCCACCTTCAAGGGGCACCAAAGGCCTTAAATCAGGAGGGAGAATGGGGCAGGCCGTCATAATCATCCGTGTGGGCTCAATCCCGGATGTCAAAAACGCATCAATTACTCTAAGACGTTTGGACATCTTCTGTTTCTTGGCAACGGATTTGGTAAGACTGATCTCTTCTTTAAGCTCATCATGGACGGCTTGAAGATCAATCTCTTCAAGCAGCTTCAATATCGCTTCCGCACCAATGCCGGCTTCAAACCCATCACCAAAATTTTCCAGGGCTTCATAATATTGATCATCGGACAAAAGTTGAAGTTTTTTAAGGCCTGAATCTTTTGGGTCAATGACAATATAGGAGTCAAAATAAAGAACTTTTTCAAGATTTTTTAATGTCAAATCAAGTGCATTACCAATTTTACTGGGAAGACTTTTTAAAAACCAGATGTGAGAGACAGGAGACGCAAGTTCTATATGAGCCATTCGCTCCCGCCGCACTTTTGACTGAATCACTTCAACACCGCATTTTTCACAGACAACCCCACGATGTTTCATGCGTTTGTATTTACCACAATTGCACTCATAATCCTTAGTGGGACCGAAAACTTTTGCACAGAAAAGTCCATCTCTTTCAGGTTTGAATGTCCTGTAGTTTATTGTTTCCGGTTTTTTTATTTCACCATGAGACCACTCTCTAATCTGGTCTGAAGATGCAAGGCTTATTTGAACGCCCGTATAAATCTTAGGATCTTTTGGTTTTGCGAAGAAATCATATATATTGTCCAAAATCTTCTCCTTATTTAATTCCTTCTAAAAGATTCATGTCCAAACCCAGACTATTCAATTCTTTGGTAAGAACCCTGAAAGATTCAGGCATTCCTGGCTCAAGAACATTCTGGCCTTTTACTATTTTTTCATACATTCGAGTTCTGCCTATCATATCATCGGACTTGACAGTCAAAAATTCCTGTAAAGCGTGGGCAGCACCATATGCTTCCATTGCCCAGACTTCCATCTCACCAAGCCTTTGTCCACCAAACTGGGCTTTACCACCCAATGGTTGCTGGGTAACCAGGGAGTATGGACCAATGGAACGTGCATGAAGTTTGTCATCAACCAAATGGTGAAGCTTAAGCATATACATTGCTCCAACGGTTACCGCTTTATCAAAAGGTTCACCGGTCCTGCCATCATAAAGCACTGCTTGCCCGGATGTATCAAACCCAGCCATATCAATCATCTGTTTGATCTCATCCTCACTGGCACCATCAAAAACAGGCGTTGCCATATGCACACCGTTTTTGTAAAGTAATGCGAAATCAACTAACTCTTTATCAGACATCTTTTCAATATCAATTACAAGCGTGTCTTCTTTCTTATCCTTCTTCTGAGTTTCAGTCATAGAAAAAATTTGAATGACTTTTTCCCTTAATTTGTCCAGCTTCATTTGACTGAGGTATTCATCAATTCGCTGGCCCAGGCCATAGGCGGCATGCCCCAGATGAATCTCCAATATCTGACCAACATTCATACGAGAAGGGACACCCAAAGGATTGAGTACCATATCCACCGGTCTTCCATCTTCAAAGTATGGTAAATCTTCCACCCTTAAAATTCTTGAAACAACACCTTTATTTCCATGACGGCCTGCCATTTTATCACCGACAGAAAGAACTCTTTCCATGGCAACACTAATTTTGATCATCTTTAATACACCAGGAGCAAGATCATCACCCTTTTCAAACCGGGATACCTGCCTGTTAAACTGTTCTCTTGCCTTTTTAATTTGTTCCTGGGCATTCTCTAATATAATTTGTACTTTTTCAGTGGTCACTGCATCCTTAACAGCAACATTGACAAGCACAGCCACTGGAATCCCTGACAAAGACCCCTGTTTTACATTTGTCCCGGATTTAACCAGGAGCTTTCCTGCTTTTTCAAGATCTGTAATGAGTTTTTTGCCGACAAGGATTGACTCAACTTTTTCACGTGCCACATCAGAAATAATTTTAATTTCATCATCTCTATCTTTTTCAAACCGTTCAATTTCATCATCTTCAATAAATCTTGTGCGATCATCTTTTGTAAGGCCTCTTCTTGAAAAAACCTTTGCATCAATAACCTTACCTTTCACACCCGGCGGCACACAAAGAGATGTATCTTTTACATCACCTGCTTTTTCACCAAAGATAGCCCGCAAAAGTTTTTCTTCAGGGGAAAGCTGTGTCTCTCCTTTTGGTGTGATTTTACCCACAAGTATATCCCCGGATTTAACTTCAGCACCCAGTCGGATTATACCGCTTTCATCAAGATTTTTTAATGCTTCTTCACCCACATTGGGAATATCACGGGTAATTTCCTCTTTCCCTAATTTTGTGTCCCGTGCCAGAACTTCATATTCTTCGATATGAATAGAGGTATAAATACCATCTTTTACCAGCCGCTCACTCACCAGGATTGAGTCCTCATAGTTGTAACCATCCCATGGCATGAAAGCTACTGTGACATTTTTACCAAGGGCAAGCTCTCCCATCTCGGTGGACGGACCGTCTGCAATCACCTGGCCTTTTGTTACAGATTCACCTTTTACAACTATGGGGCGGTGATTAAAACAGGTATTTTGATTAGAACGAATAAATTTTGAACAATTATATATGGATACTGCTTTTTCAAAATTACTGTCTTCGGTATCATTATTTCGTACAACAATCCGTTTGGAATCCACATCAACAACAATACCATCATAATCAGCCACAATGGTAACACCGGAATCTCTTGCAACCACACTTTCCATTCCCGTTCCGACCAGAGGTGCTTCACTCTTGATCAACGGAACTGCCTGGCGCTGCATATTCGATCCCATCAACGCCCTGTTTGCATCATCATTTTCAAGAAAAGGGATTAAGGATGCAGAAACAGATACCAATTGATTTGGTGAGACATCCATGAATTTCACATCTTTGTTTTCAATCATTTCAAATTCACCGCCAACTCGTGATGAAACCAAAGGATTGATAAAATTTCCATCAACATCAAGGGGGGCATTTGCCTGCCCAATAGGATGTTCCTTTTCTTCAAAGGCTGTCAGATGCTTAATTTTTGTTGATGCATTTCCGTCGTTGGCAATCCTGAAAGGGGTTTCGATAAAACCAAAATCATTCACTCTTGCATAGGTGCATAGCGAAACAATCAGACCAATATTTGGACCTTCAGGTGTCTCAATGGGACAGATTCTTCCATAATGGGATGGATGAACATCTCTGACCTCAAACCCTGCCCTTTCCCTTGTCAACCCTCCGGGTCCTAGTGCAGACAACCTTCTTTTATGTGTTGTTTCAGACAAAGGGTTGGTCTGATCCATGAACTGGGATAACTGGGAGGTACCGAAAAATTCCCGGACAACCGCTGAAACAGGCTTGGGATTAATTAAATCGTGGGGCATCATGGCATCCACTTCCTGCATGCTCATTTTTTCTTTAATAGCCCTCTCCATCCGTACAAGGCCAATCCTGTAATGATTTTGAAGAAGCTCCCCCACCGCCCGGACACGACGATTTCCCAAATGATCAATATCATCGACCTTTCCCTGGGTATCTTTGAGTTCAATCAATGTAGCCGCCGTTAACAGAACATCTTCTTTTCGCAAGGTTTTTACATCAATCTTAGTATCAATCCCAAGACGATGATTCATTTTCAACCTTCCTACTTTAGACAAATCATAATAGGCTTGTCTGAAAAAAAGATGGTCAATAAAATCCTGGGCTACCTCCATTGTTGCTGGATTCCCAGGTCGAAGACGTCTATAAATGTCCATTAAAGCTTCTTCTTTATTCTGAGTTTTATCAGCAAAAAGTGTTTTCCTCATGGCATCTGAGCTTCTTGGATCAACACAAAGAATACTAAACTCATCGAGACTTTTTTCCTCTATAAGTTTAAAATTTTCTTCAGTAATCATATCTCCGGCTTTAAATAGTATTTCCCCTGTCTTTTCATCAATAATACTCTGAGCAAAGGATTTATCAAACAATTCACTTTCTGCGATAGGGATATAATCTAGCCCGTCATCTTCCAGTTGTTTTAACGCTCGTTTTGTAAAAATTCTTCCTTTTTTGACAACAACCTCTCCGG
>CAYWGN010000211.1:0-8887 GCA_964457495.1 uncultured Desulfobacula sp. | reverse complement strand
GTAATTTTTCAAATTACCAATAATACCAGTTTTGGTAATTTTGGTAATTTAAGAGGCTGAATCAGTTATTGAGAAGTCCTTAAGAACTGATGATACCCCATAATCGTTAACATTAACGGTCAGGGCTTTTGTATTTGAGAGAAGTCAATTCCTTTATTGACAGCATTATCGGATACGCATAATAGATAGTTCAGGGTGTACTTGTAAGTTAAAACCCAATAATTGGGTTAAGCATTTGACACATTCTTCTTAGCGTATTTCAACTCGAATTTTTTATAGTTTTAAGATATTTGTCAGGTTTCAAAATCTAATTTGACGTAATGGATATAAAAGCCTATAATTTTTAGACATCTAAACTAAAACATGGATGAAGATGATGATTAATATAGAACATACCATAGCCCTATTGAAAGAATATAAAAAGAAACAAGCCGAAAAATTTGGCATCACTAAAATGGGCGTTTTTGGATCCGTCGCCAGGGGAGCTGTTAATAAAGATAGCGATATTGATATCGTTGTTCAACTAAGCAAACGTAATCTTTTAAACAGAATTGGTTTGAAAATGAGCCTGGAAGATTTTCTTGGAATGCCGGTTGACGTTGTTACCTATCGGGAGGAATTGAGCCCTCTTTTGAAAGAGCGAATTTCAAAGGATGTTATTTATGTATGATAAAGATATTCTTTCCGATTTATTAAATAAAATACAGGACTGCTTAAACAAAATCCAAACAAGAGCACAATCCGTAAGAGTTGCTTCTGATCTAACTGATTCTCCGGAAGGTATTGAAAGGCTTGATTTGTTATGCATGCCATTGATTGTGATCGGCGAGCTTGTCAAAAAAATAGATAAAATGACTGATCAATCCCTTTTAATAAATTATCCCGGCATTCCCTGGGGAGAGATAAAAGGGATGAGAAACATCGTTGTCCATGACTACTTTAATATTGATGCCGAAGAAATTTTCAATACCTGTAAAGAAGATATACCAAAACTTGCTGAAACCATCGACGTTATTATTTCAGATCTCAAAAAAGATCAAAATTTGTAGCTGTAGTAAATTTAAGTTCAAGAAATTTTTAAATAAAGAATAATTTTGTTTATTTTATTTTTTTCACTCATTCTTGTTGGGCAGGAACAGATTTTACAATCTAAGATTGTAACCTTTTTTCTGGTGCTGTTATGAAAATTAGAGGGTGGTCGGAAAGGACCCGGCTTACCGGAATGGACCAACCAATGGTGTTCCAGTTGTCGCGCCAGCGGCATTGCTGGGTAGCTAAGTTGGGTAAGGATAACCGCTGAAAGCATGCAGCGGGAAGCCAACTTCAAGATAAGATATCCCATCTATTTGCGTGTGACCTATAGGTTATAGACTAAAGACCCCTTTAAGACTAAACGCTTGCTGTTCCTGTCGTGAGGCTTAGCCACTTTTTCCACAGATAACTTTGAACGCTTTAATATCCAGCAAGCAACAAAGAAAAGTCTCAGAAATTCAAATTCAAATAATACTTTTTACATATTCGGCTTCATGGTATAGTAATTGTACGAAATATTGAACATACCCAAGAAATTTTGGAGGCATGGCATGAGTATTTCTGATATTAAACCTGGAGAGAGTGTCAAAAATGTATATTTCACCGATGATACCTTAAGTGTTGACTTAAATGATGGCCGTACCATTACCGTTCCACTGGCATGGTATCCCCGTCTTCTTCATGCAACCCGGGAACAATTGAACAATTGGCAAGTTTGCGGCGGTGGGTATGGAATTCACTGGCCGGATCTTGATGAAGATCTGAGTACAGAAGGTCTTCTGAAAGGCAGGCCTTCTACCAGGAAAGCCAGTTCAAATGTAGCGTAGAAAGCATGGTGTTTCAAAAATTGATTTGATTGCTCTGTCATACCCTAAATAGGCTCCCTAATCACAGCCCTTAACTTTTTTCTTCAGTAGTAGTTTCATGGCCATTTTTTCTTAAACATGCCCATGAAACAGAAACAACAAACGGTCAGGGTGTTTTTTGTTTAATAATGTTTTTTACAATAGATTCTATATCATCAGGATCTATAAAGGGAACCTGGGCGGTAATTATAGAATCGGAACCTTCCAACTTAGCTGCAAGATGCCCTTTACCTAACAATCTTTCTGCTCCTTTTTCACCAAGTGCAATTTCTGAGGTGCCTTCGGAATCAACCCGTAAAATAAGACGGTTACCGAGGTTGGCGCGAAGCTGCATCGGCATAACTCTATTATCAGGTCTTTGCGCAGCAAAAATTAAAAATATTCCGGCTGCACGGGCTTTTACACCTAATCTTGAAACGATATTAGAAATCACTTTAGAATAATCATCGATCATCATCCATTCCGCAAACTCATCGTGGATAATCCATAAAAATGGCAAATGCTCGGTTGCGGTTTCTTTTTTATTTAAATCATAGATGTTTGAAACCCTGTTTTTCTTTAATACACTATATCTTCGGTCCATTTCATTGACTAATTCAGAGAGAATTTTTATCGCTTGATTTTGATCATCAATTATCCCCCCTTGCAAATGTGGCAAGCCTTCAAATGCAAAATAATCAACCCCTAATTTTGGGTCGATTAAGGTTATCTTTGATTGTTCCTGTGTGTTCGTACAAGCAATGGAAAGAATAATATTTTGCATCAAAACAGATTTGCCACTCCCGGTGGAGCCTGCTATTAGAGTATGTGGTGAATTTTTCCTGGGTGAAAAAAATAAAAGATCACTATCATCCTCTTTTATTCCAATTAAGATTTCATCATTTCCATTTTTAACATTTGGTTGCCATTGTTTCCATACTTGAAAAAGATGTAAGATTCTTCTATCTGGGCGAGCTATTGAAATCGCAACCACACCAGGCTCACCTTTCACAGAAATAATGTTCAAGCCGTGTGTTGTTAGAAATTCTGATTGTTTTTTCAGAATATCTTCTACTTTTAAATTGGAACTGCCTTGAAATTTTAGCAATGCCGAATTAGGCGTTAAAGATTCTGAAAGTAATTTTGATCGCAATTGAAATTGTTGAAGAGCATTTTTATATGCAATGACAGTTTTTTTTAACCAGGTTGTTTCCGATTCTGTTCTCTCATTAGCTGATTGGTTTTTGTCAATAAAAAGGTTTGTTAGAGAAGATGGATTGTTTTTTTGACCAATTTCCAATTTTAACGGATGAGGTTCTTTTTTAAAAAATTCCTTATTTTCTATTGTATTGTTATCTTCCGGTTGGATTTTGATTGGATTGTCATCCTCTTCAAACACCATATTTTTGATTTTTTCCACTTTTTCCAACTCATTCAACACATTGATTTGATCGGATAACCCGCAATACTCTTGTTTTGACCAAATATTTTGATCCGATATATCGTGCCGTAATGGCATAGGATCTGTATCATGAAAATAACTGACAATAAGATTTCTTAGATGATGTCTTGAAAAGATTTCCTGGAACGAATTGCTTAAATCAGCCACTTGTACAAGCTCTGAACAATCAGCGCTGTCAGTGGGTCCTGAAATAAATATATGGGAATATCCTCTTAGATAGATATCGCATTTTCCTTCTCTTACTGCTCTTCGCCAGACTGAGAGATCTATATCTGAACTGGCAGGGAATTGAATCCCATTTAGGATCAAATCCGAAAAGCGTGATAACCAAAGGTCCCTATCAAGTCTTTCAGGATCTCCAAAAAGAGCGTCTCCTATTTTCTTCATTGTATCCCGAAGCTGTTTTTGGGACTCTTTCCGTTTTGAATGCTAATTTCCGATAAAATGATAATTTTAGGCTTGATTTTTATCAATGTCGTGGGGTGTCAGAACTTCCACTAAAAAGGCTAATATCCGAAAGTCTTCACCCTCATCAGGAGGAATGACAATATTCTGGTAATCAGGATTTATCGATTTCAAAATTATACTTTCATGGCGCCAGCCAATGTCCTGATCAATTTTCTTGGTTGAGTGGTAGGCCTTAATTGTATAAGAAAACCCTGTATCAGGATCAAAATTATCTGATTTCTGGACAAGGACTATTTGCCCGTTCCGGGTACCGCCGACTTCGAAGCTAAAAATACAATAGGAACCATCCGGAATTTTCGGCTCCATAGATTTTCCCTTTATCTGGGCCACGAACATTGAAGAAGATAAAGTGTTCCTTGTTGTTCTCCCCCTAACCATGAACCAAGATTCAGGGGCAGGAGTAATGAATGTATCCATAAAATAACCTGCTGCAATGTCCAGGGGATAAAAGGGCAATACGTTTGTATATTTTTCTTTTTCTTCAGGTTCCTGGATAAACAATGACGATTGTTTTTTGATATCAGGTTCAGCCAGGAGAAAAAAATAGTCAGCTTCATCCAAGGGAATTTCAAGTTTTTCGTAATAATCGTACAAATCCTGAACCATTTGTTTAGTTATATTATTATAGTGTTCCTGGGTGAGTTTTGTCACCAACCCTGGATCCATGGCAATATATTCCAGATCCCTGCAATGGTAGAAGAACCGCTTTCTTTCAAATTTTTCAAAAGGATTTGTCAAAAGACTGCGCTGTACTACCTTTGAGTCTTCAATATAATCCCTACGATTATAAGGGCAGTTTTTTTTTTCATTTTTTTCGTGCCTACTCAGAAGTTTATTATAAAACCGGGCATAGAGATTGACCAGGTCCGCAAGAAGCACCTGACTGCGTTCATTACATATTTTTAGAAATCCCAACAAAAATATAATTTTATAGGAAAAAGTATAATCACGCTTTTCAAGGAAGTCTTGAAAGTCAGAAAGTCTGGTTTCAACATTATGTTCTTTTAAGCCCAATTGACTACGAATTCCTCCTACTTTCTGGGAATCAAAAAAATGCAGATGTTTGCTTCCAAAGGGATATTGAACATCGGAAGAAATTTTTCCTTTTTTAAGCCAGGTTTTCACTGTTCCCGTTGAGACAAATAACTCCCTTGCCAATTGTTCCTCGTTGAGAAAAGATCCGTACATTTGCTCAAATGTGAAGATATCCACGGGTTCAATTTTTCGTATACCTTCATAAAGACCGTCCAGGATAATGATTTCATTCTCAGGCCTTTCAATATCAGGCTTTATCAAGTCGTCAAAGGGTCTATATCCAGGTATCTTAAAAAGGGCGTGCAATGACATTGGCTTAAGGTTGGCCCCATAATTATCCACCACATCAATGACATACAAAGCCTCCTTGCCAGAATAGTTGCGAAGCCCTCTCCCAAGCTGCTGGGTATAAACTACTTTGGAAAAAGTGGGCCGCGCCATCACCAGGATTGATGTTTGTGGTGAGTCCCACCCTTCTGTGAGGAGGTCACATGCGCACAAAAACCGGATCGATCCATTATCATAGTCCTTGATTGTCCTATCTGCATTTTTCCGATTCCTTCCGTCAACAGAAGCAGAGCTGATTCCCTCATTGTTTAGGAGCTTTGCCATACGCTCTGCATGTTTTATGTCAACACAGAAAAGAACCCCCTGTTTACTGGAGAATTCGCCCTCGAAATACTGTTTCAATACTTGAACAATGAGTAGATCTCGGGAGGGAACAAGCAAGGTGGTTTGTAAATCAGATTTTACAAATTCCTTACCATTGAATCGAACTTCTGAAAGGTCAATATTTGATTTAACCCTATAGCATCGAACCTGAGGAACAAGGCCCAACTTGATAGCATCCTCCAATGACAATTGGGGTTCATACTCACCAAATATTTTTTCAAGGCTCTGCTCATCAAAACGTTCCGGTGTTGCAGTAACTCCCAGCAAATGGACAGGATTAAAGTGTTCAAGAACACTTCGCAGCCCCTGGGCCGCAGAATGATGGGCTTCATCCACCACAATATAATTGAAATAATCTGCCGGGATTTTGTAATAATGACGGTGCATATATGCACTTGTCTGCACCAGAAAATCTGCACCACTGTCTTTTAGAATCTCGGTGGAAACACTATCTTTAAATTTATCCGGCAACCTAAGTCTGAATCTGGCCTGGGTCTGATCCCGTAATTTTCTTGAGGGAACAATGACCAGAGCTTTAAGTTCTGGGTCATTGTCTTTGAGATCAGCGATATCTTTAATAAAAATTTCTGTTTTCCCGGTTCCCGTTGGCAGGACAAGCAAAAAAGTTTTCTGTCCTTCATCTCTGGCCTTTCTAAGCTGATTAAGGGATTGCTCCTGGTGAACTCTCAGGGTGAATGTTTTCCGTTTTAATTTGTAGACAGATTTATCAAGAAAGGGTTGTGCGTATCCCATGAATCTTGAAATTTCCAGGACAAATCGCTCCCTGTCCCTCATCCCGTTCATGGACCAGCGAAAGACTTTAAATCCATCTACAACCATGGAATTTTGCTTATCAAGCTGGGATCTGTATCTTTTCGGACCAATTATAAAGGGATGGTGGAAACGTTCTCCATTTAATTCAATGGCAAACTTCATTGATTGGCCAAAAAGGGCGTAATCAATGTGACGTCCTTTTCCTAAAAGATCAAAATAGGCAAATTCCCTGTGAAGTCCCATTCTGGACCTGTCACCAAAGGCCTGAAAAAAACAATCCTCAAAGATATCTTCTGGGGGGGTTGGATCAGGCTCAAGCTCAGCCCTGTTACCTCCAAAACGCCTTAATTTTTCCGGATCGTTTTCACCGCGTAGAAACAATAAGATATTTTCCTTAACATTTTTAATTGAATCGTCTCGGTTAAAAAGAAATCTAAACACCCGGTCGTGGTTATTCATCAATTCGTTTTGCTTGGTTGTATAGGATACATAAGGATAATCTGGTAATTCACAGATTATTGTATCAAGAATAAGACAGATGTCATCTGCCTCATTTAGAAAAATATAGCCTGTATTTTCCTGGGCAACCAGTTCATACCCAAGATCCACGAGCCAAGATTGCAAATCCTTCTGAATTAAAGCTGATTCAGAAATCATTTTTCAAGCCTAAGTACAAACCCCATCCAGATATCGCTCCGACGCATTTTTGAAACTTGCCTTGAAAAATCAAGGGTCTTGAGACCTATCTTTTCAAAGATCAGTTCAAGCTCCTTTTTGGACCACAATGTAAAAATACGGTCATCTTGATCTTGGTCCTGGGCAAACGATACGCCTTTTCCTTCTTTCATAGTTATGAGGATTAAACCGCCTGGTAAAATAGCCTGGCAAGTGGATTCAAGGACACAAGAAAAATTCTGCCTGGAAAGATGAACCAGGGAACCCACAAAAACCAGGGCAGAGAATTTGTGCCTTGAAAAATCATAAGAATACACATCTCCCTCGATTACTGGACATCTTGAATGTTCTCGGGCCAGGTCTGCTAAACCTTTTGCCTTTTCAAATCCAGTAGGATTAAAATCTTTTTTCGCAAACCAGAGTAAATCCCGGCCGGACCCACAGCCAATATCCAGAATCGTGGCAAGAGGTTTCAAAAATTTTGCAAAAGGCTCCAAAAAAGTAGATGAATCAATAGCAAATGTGGACTCAAAATATTGTTGGTAGTTTTTCTCGTAAAAATCATTCAAAACAGCACCGTTTATAAACCCTTTTGTTATTTTCTGTGCAATATTGTCAGATAAATTTTATTTTTAATTCTCCGGAAACCCAATTTTTAAGAACCACAGCAATTTTTCGAATAAGTGTTTTAATCTCCATAGCAAAAGTTACTATCATGATGGCCACTGCTATATCAAGGACAGATTTTCAAAAAGACTTCTTGAAAAAATAAACTATAGAAAAACAAAGCCCAAATTTTCTGATGCGGAGGTCAGGATTAGTCATCGACCTCCGGCAAAGCCGAAGACATGATCCGGAATAAGATATTAAAATAAAGGAAATAGCTGTCACATCTTAAGTGCGGCCGGGTAAGGTCGTATAATCCAGCGAGTGTGAAGCCTGCCCCGGAAGGCAGGCCAGCCACCGGGTAGCGAGTCCTTGGAGATTCTCTGGTAACAGAGAGTTTTAAGCTAAGCGTAGGACAGCGAGCAAATAGGCCGTAAGCCAAAGAGTTGAAGGGATTGAACCTCGTAAATGACGTGATGGGAAGGATGACATTGTTTAAGAAATGGAAGTTAATACAGGTATCGTCTCTAAAGGCAAGGTAATACAAGCTTCCCCGGGGCCTGAGACAATGGCATGTTTGACATTAAAATTATACGGTAACCCGGGTGACCCTATGCCTCTCTTGAAGTAAGAGTATGCCGGACAACTGAAGAGAGGAAGGCAAATGTGGCATAGGGAGTCGGATATAGATTTATTTTTCATAATTTTAGCAACACTTAGAATTGATTAACGAATAATAGACTTCAATAGATTCCTTCTCTGATAGTTCGGTTATTAGGGTAATACTTAGCGGATAATTTAGAAAGGTATCTTTAATTTTATCATTATAATATTTTCCATTTAAATCAGGAAAGTTCAAATTAACATAGCCCATTATGGTTCTTGCCCTTTGTGGCCCATCTACCATCTCATAGCTATCACTTCCATTTTGTTTTAGGATAAAATTTGGTATGGGTTGATTTTTTTTATTGTATCAATCAATTGTTTTTGTGCTTTTGCCGTCCAAATGAAGTTTCTTTGATAACTCGGACGTAAGTTGATTTTTCCTGAGTTGTATACTTCTATTAACGTACTAATTGTCCACACAATTTGTTCAAATTTCATTATTATACCCGTCGTAAATTATAATTGACAAATCAAACATGCTCTATACCTATACTCTTCCTCTTCCATACCTGCTAAAATTTCAACCAGTTTTTTATTGCCACGCTTTTTCCTGAAAGGTTCTTCGTGTATTTTGTGTTGTTCTCGAATCTTCTTAATATTTTTTGTTTTTCGTTGGATATTTTTTATTCAGGCATCTATAAAGTTCTTTAAG
>CAYWGN010000210.1:0-8887 GCA_964457495.1 uncultured Desulfobacula sp. | reverse complement strand
TAAGCAGGCAAAGGGCTAACACCCTTTGCCTGCTTAATATTTTTCTTTACAAAAATCTGATAAAATCACAAAAGCTTGAATCTGATCCTTAAAACACCGTCTTCAAAACCTGTTGTGGTTATTTTAAACTGTCCGATCTCTTTGGTTGAATTTACATGAGGACCAATGCATGGGCAGGCATCGTAATCACCGATCCGAACAATTCTCAAGTCATTTAAGCTTTCTTGATCCGGTACTCGTTCAAGGTTAAATTGCTTTTGTGCATCCTCTCTGGATACCATATCAATAATAATTGGATGGTCTTTTTCTATCTCTTGATTGACTTTTTCCTGCAATTCAATGATCTGACGTTCAGTCAAAGGGCGATCAAATAAATAATCGCATTTAGATTTTTTTTTATTGATGTGAGCACTGTAACACCTGTTGCATCCAAATCTGCTCACCATTGCCTGGTTCAGCAAATGTTCGGCCGTGTGCATTTTAGGATCATAATTTTTTGACATATTTTACCTTTTATTCATGGAAGCGATTCAAGCAGCGTTTCTGTCTTTAAAAAATCTTCAGGCAGGTCTGCTTTAAATTGCATTTTTTTACCAGAATAAGGATGTCTGAAAGCAAGTTGCCAGGAATGAAGCATTTGCCTGGGAGCTATGCTCTTTTTTTTCCGGTATCTTCTGGGTTGATAGATACGATCCCCAACCAATGGGTGATCAATGGCATAAAAATGAACCCTGATTTGATGGGTCCTTCCTGTTTTTAAAAGTGCCTCAACAAGACAGGCCGTCTTAAATCGTTTTTTAATTTTCCAGCATGTTCTGGCTGGTTTTCCATCTTTATGGTTTATGGCCATCAGTTTTCTTTTCACTGGATGACGGCCAAGGGGTAGGTTTATTTCTCCTTGATCCTCGGGTAAATTTCCGAAAATCAGAGCAAGATATTTTTTCGCCACCCGCCGCTGTTTGAATTCTTTTTGCAGAAAATCCAAAGCTGTCTGTGTTTTCGCAACAACCATTAATCCACTGGTATCTTTATCCAGCCTGTGAACAATACCGCATCGGAAAGGGTCTTGTCCCACACCTTTTATTTTTGGTTCATGAAATAATAGTGCGTTCACAAGAGTTCCAGTCAGATTCCCAGAACCAGGATGGACAATCATCCCCGGTTTTTTGTTAATCACAATAATATGAGCATCTTCAAATTCAATATCCATATGAATATTTTCAGGTAATACAGGGATAGCTATGTCTGGATCAGGAATAATTCCCGTTATGATATCTCCTGGTTTTACCTTAAACCCGGGTTTCTTTTTTTCATTATTAACCAGGATAGCGCTGGTGTTTATGAGTTTTACTGCCAGACTCCTTGAACAGGCTTTGCTGAAAGTCGCGATTACCGTATCAAGACGGGTATCTTTTAAATTTTCAGGTATTTTAATATTGATTTTCATAAACAAAAACCGACGGACTATTCATTGCCCGCCGGTTTTCAAATTTGTTTGATTCTAAAAAAGGATTAGTTGAAAAGATTCTCAATTTCCTGCATCATGGATTTTTCGTCAATATCCTTGGCAGTTGATAATTCTTGAACCAATAAATTCTGAGCAGTATCAAGAAGCTTGCGCTCACCAAATGAAAGATCTTTTTCAAGCTTTAGCTGGAAAAGATCCCTGAAAACTTCAGCAACATCATAGATGGACCCGGTTTTAATTTTGTCCATATATTCCCGGTATCTTCTATTCCATGTCTGGTTATCAGCACCCTGTGCTTTTTCTTGCATAACCTTGTAGACTTCAGGCACCTCTGTTTCAGGAATAACTTCCCTTAAGCCCACTGATTCAACATTTGAAGTTGGAATCATAATCACCATGCCATTTTCCACAATCTTCATCATGTAAAAATTCATGGTGTCACCATTTATCTCCTTGCTCTCAATTGATTCAATGCAGCCAACCCCATGTGCAGGATAAACTGCCAGATCACCTTTGAAAAATTCTTTTTTAGTTGATACTGCACCACCATTTACCTTAGCTTTTTTGAATTTTTCACCCATTAGATCTCCCATATTTTATTATGAAAACAATTAACCCATTCAAACAGAGAACCATATTTTTACAATATTGTCAATGAAATAAATTTATACACAAATCACGAAAGCTTAAGTATAGAGAATATCTTCCACAAAATAAGGGTCGTTTTCAACCTGTATTGTTGTCGACACAAATGTATTTTATACTGCCATGACGGCTGGGGGGGGGGGCTGCCTATTATTTAGTATTAAATAAATTCATGGCAGGAATAACACCTTTTTCAAGGATATAAAGGCAGGCATCGGAAGCCGTGTCAATGCAATTATCCAATATTTTTATTTCATCAGGGGAAAAACTACCCAGGACATGCCCCGTGACATCCCCGCCTGATCCGGGATGGCCAACCCCCACTCGAATTCGAGTACAATCTTTTTTGCCAAAAGCATCAACAATGGATCGCACCCCGTTATGCCCACCATGTCCACGGCTTTTAACAATTTTTATCTTTCCAAATGCAAGGTCTATATCATCATGAACAATAATGATATCTTCTATATCAATCTTATAATATGAAGCAAATTTATGGATGGGAAACCCACTTTTGTTCATATAGGTTAAAGGCTTCACAAGAAAGACTTCCTGACCTTTAATCTGAGCTTTTACATACTCAGAATCAAAACGGGTTTTATCAATGGAAAGGCGTGATTTTGAAGCCAGTGCTTCAACGACTAAAAAACCGATATTATGACGGGTAAGGGCATAATTTTTACCTGGATTGCCCAAACCCGCTATAATTTTAAATTTTATATCCGACATTTACAATGGGGTTACTCTTCAACAGAAGGAGCAGCCTCTTCAACTGCCTCTCCTATCAATTCTTCATCTTCTTCATCTTCTTCAACTTCTTCCTCTTCAACAGTCGGCATTACAATTGTGATTACGGTAAAGTTAACTTCATGGGGAATTTCAATATTTTCACCCAGATCAATATCCTCTACATGAACTGAATCGCCCACATCAAGGTTGGTAATATCAATCTGAATCGTTTCTGGTGCATCAACCGGCTTACAAAGCACATCAAGCTCACGTCGAATAATCTGGAGAAGCCCTCCTTCTTTTACACCGATGCTCTCACCAACCGTTTCCACAGACACACTTATTGTAGCCTTGACATCCATATCAATCTCATGCAAATCAATATGCAGATAGTTCAAACTAAAGGTATCCATCTGCATATCCTTGAGCATAACACTCTTTTTCTTCCCAGAATCCCCATCAATATTGAGATTGAAAAAAAGACCCATTGAACCATGTTTCCTAATGATTTTAATAAAATCTATTGTATTAATGGAAAGCATTTCAGGATCTGTTTTTGCCCCATAGACAATGGCAGGTATTTCATTATTGTCTCTTAATTTTCTCGCAGCATTTTTACCGCTAGTTTTTCTTGTTGTTGCGCTTAATTCAATTAATTCCAAAGTTTTTTCCTCCATAACTGCATGCATGCATGCTTAAATACTAATATATACTTAATTTTATACAAATAGAGAATTTACAGAATCTCCCCTGTAACTACGCATAATCGCTTCACCAACCAGTTTGGCAATGGATAACGTCTCAATTTTGTCGCATTGTTTTGCTTCTTCAGACAAAGGGATGGTATCTGTTACAACAAGAGAACTTAAAAATGATTTGTTGATTCGATCAATGGCCGGCCCTGAAAGCACGGGATGCGTACAATAGGCATGAACCTCTTTTGCACCTTTTTCCATGATAACACTTGCAGCCTCTGTCAATGTCCCTGCCGTATCAACCATATCATCAATGATAAGCGCTATTTTATCTTCAACATCCCCGATAATGGCCATGGCTTTTGCCTCATTTGGCGCACTTCTTCTTTTATCAATAATGGCAAGACTTGCATTCAGCCGCTTGGCATAGGCCCTTGCCCTCTCAACACCGCCGGCATCGGGTGATACAACAACCATCTTTTCTGGATAACGGGTTTTAATATCATCAATTATAATGGGAGCAGCATAAAGATTATCTACCGGGCAATTAAAAAACCCTTGAATTTGTCCAGCATGCAGATCCATTGTTATCACCCTTTGCACACCTGCCATCTCAAGAAGGTCTGCAATTAATTTGGCACTGATGGGAACTCTGGGAGATACTTTTTTGTCCTGCCGTGAATACCCGAAATATGGAATAACCGCGGTAATTCTACTTGCAGAAGATCGTTTAAATGCATCAATCAAAAGCAGCAGCTCAACAAGATTATCGTTCACAGGTTTACACGTGGATTGTATTACAAAAATTTCCTGTTTTCTGACATTCTCCTGAATTTCAACCTGTGTTTCTCCATCACTGAAACAGTCGACTTTTAATCTTCCCAATGGCTTTGCAAGGTATTCCGAAATCCTGCCTGCAAGAACGGGGTTTGAATTTCCAGCAAAAATTGACAAGTCACTCATATCAAATCTCTTCTTTAAAATTTATAACTCCGGTTATAAAAACATGGCTGGGGCGAGAGGATTCGAACCTCTGAATGCAGGGATCAAAACCCTGTGTCTTGCCACTTGACGACGCCCCAATACATTAAACGCACAAATATTAATTAAATAAACGAGGAAAGAAATACCTTTCTTTTACTCTTGGCCCACTTTTTTAAAAGCAGTTCAAAGCCCTTCTTTGCATTTTCCCGGGCTGAAAAAAGAGCAAAAAGAGATGAGCCGCTCCCCGTCATATAAACTTTTCTTTGCAGCAACACCACCATCTCTTCTTTTGTTTCTTTGATCTCAGGATATAGCCTGCACGCTGATTCTTCAAGGTCATTGTACATCTGAGCCCTTACATCAAATTCCTGTCCCCTTAACGGTTCATTTAAACCAGTATACTTATTATATTTTTGTTTTGCTGTCAATCTAAAATCAATATTTTTATATACTTTGGCTGTTGAAGCGGCAATCCCTGGATCACACAACACAAGATGACAGGATCTTAAATTTAGTACTTTTTCAAGCCTTTCTCCAATGCCTCTGGCAATTGCCGGACCTCCAAAAATAAAAAAGGGTACATCTGCGCCAAGACTAAACCCTATTTCCATCAACTCTGGTTTTGAAAAAGGTTTTTTGTAATAATTGTTTAAAGCGGTTAAAACAGCAGCTGCATTACTGCTCCCACCGCCCAGTCCCCCGCCGGGTGGAATTTTTTTTATGATTTCAATGGAAAGACCTTTTTTTTCTTCACAGATCTTTGTTTTTAAAGACTGATAAAATAATACAGCTGCTTTATAGGCAAGATTAGATTCATCTTCAGGCACATCTGGATGATCACAGGAAATTGATAATTCTTTTTGGCCAAACTCAATATAAAGGTCATCACGCAGATCAATCTGAGTCATCAAAGAATAAAGGTTATGATATCCATCCTTCCGTTTGGATTCAATATATAAGGACAGATTTATCTTTGCAAAGGATGCAACCTTTTTTATCAAGCTTTTGCCTCAACATACGCCAGCCTGATTTCACTTAGCAACGCGCTAAGAAGGTTGTTTTCTTCTTCAGTCAAATTACCCTTTGTTTTTTCTTCCAGCATGGCAATCATCTCAATGGTATGCTTTGCAAGGTCAAAATTGATATTTTTTTTCCCAGTTATTGGATCTTCAACCTTGCCAAGCTGGACAAGTCCTGATGAATATAATGACAGAATAAAACTTGAAAAATCAATTTTAAACTGGCCTTTGGCTCCTGTTGGGGCATCTTTCATTATAAAACCATTTCCCTTAGCCATTTGCTTTCTCCTTGAATAAATTTCTTATGTAGTGCCTGACCGAAAGCCTGAAAATTTTTTTGAGTACAAGGCGGGTGAAAATTTTAACTGGAGGAATACATTGAGTATTTCGAGGATTAAAATTTAAGCCCAACGCAGTAATCGGGAAAATTGGCGGTTTTCGGTCTGCACTATCTAATTGTCCATTGAACATCTACATTATCCTTTGTCACTGATGCAAGGTAGCCGTCAAAATAAAAATTTTCAACTAAATAATTTTTGTCTAAATACCTAACCACTAAATTTTTGTCATCAACAACCATTTTTATTTTTACTTTTGACAGGCCTTGTATCCCATGACTTGTTTTTTTTAATACAGCTTCTTTTGCTGTAAATGTCCTGAAAAAAACAAGCGATTTGTCCTGACTTGTGAAATGCGCTCCTTCTTTTGAATCAACAATTCTTTCAAACACAGCATCAGAAACATCCTTAATCTGCTCCAGATCAATACCGATCTTTCCTGTTGAGACAACTCCGGCAACAAAATCCGGTTTGTGAGTAACAGACCAATATATAGTATTTGACGGCAGGGGAACTCCCAGGGCATCTTTCTCAAATATTCCCACAGCAAGCTTTGATTTTAAACTGGAGGCCTTCACACTTTCCCTGGCAAAAAGGCTTAAAGCAGCAACTTTCTTTTTCCCTTTCAATGCCTTAATTATTTCAGGAACCCTTGTTATAACCGGATATAAAAAAATGATCAATCCTCCTGATTTTCAAGTCTAATTATAATATCCGCAACCGTTGTACCTTCTCCATCCTCGTGTACAAACAAAGGATTAATATCCAGTTCTTTTATCATGGGGTGGTTATCTGCCATGGCTTTTAACGAAACAATATGTTTTTCTATGGTTTCAATATCTGACGGCTTCTCCCCGCGCAACCCCTTCAGAATCGGATACCCCTTGATACTCCTGACCATTCTTCTTGCAACATTTCTGCCCATGGGTGACAACCTGAAAACAACATCTTTATAGACCTCCACAAAGATACCTCCCAATCCAAACATAACAGCATGCCCAAAAACCGGATCTTTTGATAATCCCAATATTATTTCCTTACCTTTTGGGGCAAGCTTCTGAATCAGCACGCCCTCTATCTGTGCACCAGGATTATAGGCTTTGGCTTTTTCCATGATTGTTTCAAAAGCTTTTTCCACACTTTTGCTATCTTCAAGCCCCACAACAACGCCGCCTGCATCTGTTTTATGTAGAATATCAGGAGATACGATCTTCATCACAACGGGGTAGCCCATCTGGTCTGCAATTTTGCAGGCTTGAGTTTTATTTTTTGACAGGGCCATGGGAAGGGTTTTAAATCCATAACATTTAAGGAGTTCACTCCCGTCCAGTTCACCTAGGATCATTTTGCCTTCTTTTAAATATTTATCAATGATCTCTTTTGCTTTAACTGTATCATAGACAAGTTTAAACTGTGGTAAAATTTTTCTAAACCGCCACTTCATTCCCTCTCTCAGTGCTCCTAAAGATCTGGCAGCACTTTCCGGAAACTGATAAACAGGAATTTTATGCTTTTGTAAGAGCCTGACACCATCTGACACATCTACGACCCCCATAAACGAACATATGATTGGTTTTATGCTGTTCCTGGTAATACTAACAATGGCCTCTGCAGTACCAATGGCATCTGTCATGGATTGAGGCGTTAAAATTATCAAGGCAGCATCCACTCCACGATCACTTAATACCGTGGCCAATGTATTTTCATATCGATCTTTGGCTGCATCTCCAATTATATCCACTGGGTTATGGAAATTAGCCGTGGACGGAAGATATTTTTTTAATTCCTTAATGGTATCTTCTGAGAAACTTGCCAGCTTCAACCCGGATTGTTCGCTCATATCTGTGGCAATAATACCGGGTCCGCCCGCATTTGTGATGATGGCAATTTTATCACCCGTCGGATATTTATTGGCTGCAAATGCCTGGGCATAATCAAACAATTGATTAACAGTTGCACAACGTAAAATTCCAGACATGGTAAAAATAGCATCATACAAAGCATCAGAGCCTGCAAGGGCGCCTGTATGAGAAGCGGCAGCCTTTGCGCCGGCATCTGAGGAACCTGATTTTATGACAATCACATGGGTTGGATTGGTCCCGGAAGTCATTTCTCTGACTTCTGAAATAAATTCTTCAGCGCTCCTGGAAAGCTCTTCCATATATATCATCACCACATCAGTATCCGGGTCATTATGATAATACCTTAGTAAATCAAGTTCATCCACATCTGCCTTGTTCCCGATTGAGATAAATTTTGAAAACCCGAACCCTTTGTCTGCCGCATAATCAAGAACTGCAGTACAAAGTGCTCCACTTTGGGAAATAAAGGAAACATTACCGGCAGTGGGCATTCGTGCCGAAAAACTGGCATTCAGCGATACTTTTGGTGATGGATTAATCACCCCCAGACAATTGGGGCCAACCAGTCTTACTTTTGCATTGGTGCACAAAATTTTTATTTCTTTTTCAATCTGAGCCCCTTCGCCACCCACTTCTTTAAAACCGGCAGAGACAATAACGATCCCTTTGACACCCTTTGCAATACAATCTTTTACAGCATTTAAAGCAGCCTTGGGTGGAAGAATAATCATACCCAGATCAATGGGATCAGGAATATTGGCAATACTGGTATAACATTTTACACTTAAAACAGATTTTGCTTTTGGATTAACAGGATAAAGCGTCCCAGTGAATCCGCCGGACAAGATATTGGCAAAAATATCATGCCCTACCTTTCCTTTTTGGGTTGACGCCCCTATAACGGCTATGGTTTCTGGTGCAAATATGGCATCAAGTCTATCCATTCTTCCCCCTTTATATACTCTATAAACAAAATTTTATATTCCCATAATTTTCATTATTAGATTTAAGATAAAACAAAGAACTTATTTATCTATAATATCACTTCATAAAACAATTATCTACAGATAGCTCTGGATACTTGCGATAAGGATCATATTTTCTAACCAATTTACGCCAACCCGTTCAGATCAATTTGCCTTTCCAT
>CAYWGN010000209.1:0-8930 GCA_964457495.1 uncultured Desulfobacula sp. | reverse complement strand
TTCCCATGAACCATTGACAGAAATCATTCCAACCCCTTTTCCTGCGGCAATGGTGAAAGGCCCGAGATATTTTTTATCATACCATAACAATCCTGATTCATCGGCAACAGCTCCCAGCAATAAAAAACTGCCAACCCGCAAGGGGATGGAATCCATGATATACCGGACAACAAAAGTCTGCCCCTTTGAATAGGGGCCATACTTCACACCGTCATGCTGTGTAATACCGGCACCGAGTATTTCTTCCCCGTTTTTCATCACTGCAAACCCAAAACCTGGACAGACCCCGTCTTCTAATACCTTTATTTCCATTTCCAAAGCAATAGGCTCCCGGGTATTCAGATGAAGGAGATCAATATCTTTTCCATTAACTGATTTTGCAGTAAAGGACAGAATCCGGCAATCTTGTTCCAGCACCTCTTCAACGGGATGAATCGTTTCTACATCCTCGGTTTTATCTTTTCTTCTATTGCATAAATCCTCATACATTCCCACCACTTCATCACAGGTCCCGGCCTTTCTGATTTTCCCATTTTCAAGCCAGATCACCTTGTCACATAACTCCTGTACATGATACATGGAATGGCTGCAGAAAAGCATAGTCTTGCCCTGTTCTTTGAAACTATTCATCCTTTGAGTACATTTTCTCTTAAAAGCCATATCCCCTACTGCAAGTGCTTCATCAATGATCAAAATATCCGGTTCCACTGTTGTGGCAATGGAAAAGGCAAGTCTGACGTGCATTCCTGAGGAATAGGTTCTGACCGGCCTGTCAATAAATGTCTCCAATTCGGCAAATTTAATGATTTCATGTTCCTTTTCCCGGATCTCAGGCTCAGTGATCCCAAGCAATGAAGCGTTCAAATGAATGTTCTGACGACCAGTAAACTCAGGGTGGAACCCGGCACCCAGTTCCAGCAATGCAGCAACCCTTCCATTGATCTCAATGGCTCCGGCAGTGGGTCGGACTGTTCCTGCAAGAAGCTTAAGCAGAGTTGATTTTCCAGCACCATTATCCCCGATCACTCCCAATGACTGACCAATCCCCAAATAAAAAGAAATGTCCTCCAGTGCTTTGAATACCGTGTGCCTTGGCTTTCTTAGCAAGGCCTCCAAAAGCCTGTCATGGGGTTTTTCATAAATTTTATACGCCTTATGAACATTTTGAACATTAACCCTGAACATTGGATTTACCTGTTTGTTCTTTTTCCCTGTCCCGCAAC
This sequence comes from uncultured Desulfobacula sp., assembly GCA_964457495.1. Lineage (GTDB taxonomy): Bacteria > Desulfobacterota > Desulfobacteria > Desulfobacterales > Desulfobacteraceae > Desulfobacula. The sequence goes on along the minus strand of CAYWGN010000209.1, from coordinate 7,707 downwards.
TCGTCTATCAAAATATCCTTGATCCGGTTATTGAAATCATGACTGCGGATCACCAGATAGGCTTCTGCCATTTTTACATCCGCAGGTAAGGTAAAGGTCCGGAATCGATTTAATGAGAATATATATTCATGAAAAGGACAGACGTTTAGCTGGCTTTCAAAACACCTGATGGCAGCCAGTTTTTTATCCCATTGGCCTGTGATGTCAACAAGCATATCAGGGCTTGGCATGGGACGTCCGATTTCATACATAAAAAGATCGGGTTTTATCTCCAGACGACGAATCGATTCAAGAACAATCATGGCCAGGGTTCTGTGATCCGGATGCATCTCATAGATGGAAGGAGAATAAACAGCACTGGGCTTGAATTGATTTATTGCCCCAAGCACCTTTTTTACCAGTTTTTCATCACATGCAAGTTCCCTGTCTGGAATTTCCCAAAATACGGGTTTCCCATATCCCAGGATATCACCGGCTTTTCGGCTCTCCTCCTGCCGGGTCAGGATATAATTTTTCACCTCGGTTTCAGACCCGATTCCCTGACGGATTTTATTTGCCAGTCCAGGATCTCCCAACCGGCCATCCGTGACAATAACAACATGGACAGGTTCATTGTTATCCACATGTTTTATTATGGTGCCGCCGCACCCAATGGCCTCATCATCTGAATGGGGTGCAAAAACCAGGGCAGTCCCCTTCCCTGCCTGACTGCAGGCTTTATAGGGCACAAACCGGGATTCATAACTTATTTTCACTTATAGCACATCTCCAAAAGCGGCTTTTGACCGGATAAAAAACCAGGCACCAATACAATATGATACCAGGGAAAAAACGGCCAGGATAATTAAAGAATGCATATCGACACGACCCATCAGAATACTGTCCCTGAAAACATCCACCACACTGGCCATGGGATTTAAGTTTAAAATAAAGGCCATTGATTCAGGCACCCGCGAGGCAGGATATATAACTGGGGTGCCAAAAAACCAGAGCATAATAACGATATTGAACAATTCTCCAAGATCCCGGATAAACACACACATGGCAGATAAAAAAAAGGACAGACCAAGAACAAACAGCAGTTCAAAAATTAAGAACAGGGGTATAAGAAACCAGGTGGGATTGAAATATCCGTTAAACCCGAGGTAAACAAGAAAAAGCCCAAACCCGATACCATTAATTATAAAATTGGAAATCACTACGCTGACCGGTAAAAGTTCAACCGGAAAAACAACCTTGGTAATAATCCGGGATTCAGTGATGAGAATCCTGACAGCCTTGCCCAGACTTTCAGCAAACATGGTCCAGGGGAAAAATCCGCACAGGAAAAAAATCACAAATTTATCTGTCCCGGTTTCTTCAATTGTGACCGTCACTCTCAATACCAGAGAAAAAACAAAAAAGTAGGCCAGGATCTTTGAAAGCGGTGCCAGAAAAGTCCAGAGAAGACCTGCAAAGGTACCAGCAAACCGGCCTTTGATATCTTTGACAACAAATCCTTTTAACAAAGTACTATGACGATAAATTAAAAAAAAAAGTCCTATGATCTGCTTCATCCGTGCTCATCTTCCAAGTATGTGCCACACTAAATATTATCGCTTTTACAAACGCAAATTAATATCATCAACCCACTAAATTATCAAGATCAATGTTTTTTATTCCATAGACCCATCCAGAAAAACAGACCGCCGCTGAAAATTATAGACACCCAAAGACCGGCTTTAAAAGAAAGCGGATCATAATAAAGTTCAACAATATTTGCATCCCCGGGCACTCCAAAACCCATAAAGGCATAATTTGCCCGCAGCACCCTGGAAGGCCTTCCATCAATTTTCAATTTCCAGCCTGGATAATATTGTTTACTTGCCACATAGAATCCCCGGGACAAACCCTTAAAATCAAGCCGCATATAGCTGTTTTTCTTTTCCAGGATTTTTGGATGCCTGTTGCCAATGGTATCGGAGTCCTGGGATAGATGATCAAAAAGCTTATGATCGCCTTCAACCACCGCAATTCGATCCAGCATATCTTCATTTTGCAGTACCAGTTCAAATGCCTGTTCACTGTCTTCTGCAACAAGGATTTTATCCACACGGAAGACCCGTTCAAATGCATTTGGATTTTTAAAAACAACACCATCCTGGCCCTGGTAAACCAAAACCAGATCTTTATTATTTAATTGTTCTTTTTTTGTCCCTGGAGAAGCAGCCACATATCTGACATTTAAAAAATTGATCCAGGGCGAGTCAAAGGAATGGATGGCGCCCGTGTGGATGCTGTTGTATTTTCCAGCCATCTGCGAATAAATTCTTTCATAGGTATGGGATTTCATGGGATCAAGCCCGGTTATGGAATCAAATTCAAACATCTGTTCCGTGCCTGTGGGCAGAACACCTGGCGGGGATGCCACCCTGAAAATACCTTGTCTTGATTGAATAAAATCAGTTAAAGGAGTAGAAGGAAAAATAGCTTCCCGGCTCACAAAGGTATTAAAATTTCCTCCCCAGACAAACACTTCAATGAGAACAAGCCCCGTGGCCATTATTGGTATATAACGTCTGATAACCCGATGTCTGGCGCAAAAATATAAAAGAAAAAAGCAGGTCGATAAAAATAAAAGAAAATAGCAGACATGAGCCCATCTATATTGGAATTGTTCCCGGGTCAAAGAGGATACATCAAATCCAGACAATAAAAAAGCAGTCACCAGAAAACCTGCTGCAATCATGTAAATCTTTTTTTTGCCGGATAGTCCAAAGGCCTGTATGTCATTGGCTGCAAATGCGGCCAGAATGGAAAAGGCAAATGAAAAAATAATGATCAGTCTGTGGTTGCTGTTCTGCTTAAAAAGGGGCAAAGATACAATAAAATCGAACAAGCCGGGTGTCCTTACCGCAATCAAAAAAGCAAGCAGCCCGCCCCACAGGAAAAAATGCTTTATAAAATTAGTTGTATTTTCATCCTTATTCCGGGTAAGTGCCATCAAAGCAAAAAAAAGCCCTGTCACAGTAATATGGGTGTTCTGCTCAATAAAATTAAAATCCCCCCAGTAATTTCCAGCCACAGGATTGCCAAAAAAGTCCGGGGTTAAAAGGGTTGCTGTGACCGTGGTAAATACTTTGAAAAAATCCAGTCCCAGGAACAAATTGGTGTCCAGGGCTGAAATGGCCTGCATCCGTGTTGAAAGCGGCAGATATTCCAGAAAGGGAAACAATTGAAATGCAGATATGCCAAGGCTGAAAATACCGGCAAGCACAAACAGGCCCGTTCTTGAAAACATGATCTTCATATCAATGCTGTTTTGAGTCCTTCCCCTGTACAGACTGAAAAAGAAAAAAGGAATGGCCCAGGCATATAAATGAAAAGAGGTTTCACAATGACCCCCTAAAAATTGTAAAACTGATAATAAAACCAGGATCACCCACCATTTCATGCTTCCCTGGCATGCAATTTTGTCGATACTCAGAAAAATCCAGGGAATCAGCATGGTAACTGAGACCTCGGGATAATTTGACAGCCATGAGATATGAACACCGCAAAAACAGAACAAGGTGCTGCCCAGGAAAGATGCGCTCCTGGAAAGTTTCCATGATTTCAACAGGGCAAACCCGCCCATACCGGCAATAAAAAGGCGTAAAAAAGGAAAAAGCGTGGCTGCATCCGGGACCGGCATAAAATACAGCAAGAGATTAAAAGGGTGAAATGCTGCAGATACCTGATTCCCAGCAAGGGGAGAGCCGGAATAGGCGTACTGGTTCCACAGTGGGAAATCAAACTGCAACAGGCTTTTTTTGATGGAGGCCATCCATGGGTAAACACAACCGGTAATATCCGATAGCAATGGATTATGTGGTATCTGACCTTCGGCTAAGGCTTTCCACGGATAAAAATTAAGGAGTATATCCCCGGGAATAAGGTATTTTTTTTCAATAACAGCATCGAAAAAAAAGAAAATCAGGATAACCCAGAAAAAGATGGCTGCATCCAGGTAAGGTGTGCCAGGTCTGGATTTAATCCAAAACCTTATCTTTAAACCCAATAGCAGAAAAAGAAATATTAGAACTATAAACCGAAATGATATCATTCAGTCTTTTTGTAATAAAGAAGGAGTGCAGGCAGGGCCTGCACTCCATGGGTTTGTATTGTTATTCACAGGAGTTTAAACCAACCCCCTGTGGTCGATCTTTTTTATTGGACGGTAAAATCAAAAAGATTGAAACTACTTGGTGTCTGGCTACCAAGAGAATCAAATCCTAAAACAGTCCAATACCATGAACCCGTCGGCATAGATATCCATGTCGCATTATCCATGGGGAACAGGTTAAGAGACAGATTGTCTTTGGTGACCACGCTGTCAAACCCGAGTGATCCAGTATGGGCAAGCACCATTGTATACAAGCTGACACCCTGGTATGCATCCCATTTAAATGTAGGTGCTGAATCGGCCTGGAAAAGAGCCTCGCCCAGGGAGGGTGCTGTCATGGCAATTGCATTGCCACCCAGAAATTTCAGGTTGCTGACATATTTGGCTTCCACACCCGAGTCAAAGGTAGATCCAATCAGGATGCCTGAACTGTCATAGGCTTCGATTCCCCACTTAATATCATAAAGGGCCAGTACATCCCATGTAGCCTGGTCAAGAGTAATGGCATAAACCATACCCAGGAGGCTTTCTGACAAACCAGGGGTAGCAGTAGTTGTTGTTCCGGATGTTCCCCATGGATCAAAGGACGTGGCAGAAGAAGCCGGGATCAAGTCAAACGGGATCGGGATGGTCATGCCGCTCAGAACATCCGACAACTCCAGATTCAGGACATATTTTGCAACATTAGTAAGTTTTGTCCATGAAAAAGTTATCTGGCCGCTTTTGCTGCCGTAACTGGTAGTGTAATTATTCGTGGGAGAAAGAATATAGATCTGCTGAGCAAATCCTCCGGTTTTGGTACCTATATAGCTTCCTCCGGGGACAATCTGATAATAACCTGTGGAAGGTACAGTTTTGGTATGGACTCCAGCTGAAGCAGTAATATAGAACTCAATTCCAGCACTTCCAAAATCCCCACCCGGTACTAAGGCGGTGTAAGTAGATGTCGATGTCGCACCTTGATCCACCATAACAGATTTGGTAAATGTATCGTCTGTTCCATATGCCCTGTAATACAGGCTGACATCGTTAATAACATCCTGATCCGGATCAGTTACTATGGCTCCAATTGTAAGATCGGTTCCAAAAGCAGGTCCGTTCTGCAGGTATGAAGATGTTAACTTATCAAGGGTAACATTGGGCGGCAGATTCAGTTTGTCATAACAGGCAATGTCAGAAACAATCAATGTACTTGTCAGAGTTGCACTGATTTTCACGCAGATCTGATCAGCTGTGGACTGAACTATGGGCAAAGTATTGAGGCCCAAAGAAGGATCCAGTGACTGGAAGCTGACTAAATACTGCTGATTGATGGTTAACAGCAACTGGGCATAGATGCTGCCAAGGTCGGCTGCAGAGGTTGCCTCAGTATATGTTCCGCCAGTCATATTAGCGATTTTTGTCAGAATGGTTTCAGAAGTAGAGCCGATATTACCGATTGCAATGGTATAAACCGGAATACCAAGGGACTGTGCATAAACAATAACCGAATCATCGGTATAAGTCTTACTATAGGTATCATCACCGTCTGTAAAGGCAATCACGGCTTTTACTCCGGGCTGCTGGACAGTCATTTCAAGCGCCTTTGCAATACCGTCATACAAGGGTGTCATACCTTTGGCCGTCAACCCGTCAACTGCATTCACCAATCCAGATTTATCCGTGGTAAAATCTTGCAGGGTAAGCACTTGATTTACTGCGGTTGATTCATAAGAACCAATACTTACAAGGCCAAACTGGTCTTGAGTTCCTGTACTCAGATTAATGAAATCCTTGACTGCATCAACGGCAGTACTCATGTTGCTGCCCATGCTGCCACTCTGATCAATCATCAATCCAAGACTCAGGGCTTGATTGCTGGTCACAAGGGGAGTTACAGTAAAATTCGATACATATGCTCCGCCTTCAGTTACGTTGAAATTAGATTCAGTCAGTCCGGATACAGCCTGGCCATTCTCATCTGTGACCGTGACATAGGCATTAATATTCGGGAAATTACCAATATCCAGCTGATTGATCACAAGGCCACCACCAGTCACACCGCTGGAACTCGTTCCAGCACCAGCCTGAACATTGTGGATAGCCCATCCAAAATAACTGTTGCCAACTGAATCTTTGGAGTTAAAGCTAAAGGTAACTGTTATCTGAGAACCAATATAACTGGTCAGAGGAAGAGACAGGGTTTCCCAGCCGAAATTTCCGCTGGAATCCTTGCTTTCATTGGTAGCCCGCTGCCAGAGGATATCATTACCAACCATAATTTTTAATTCATCGTAATAGGTGCTGCTTTCTGTTTTATATTTTGTATCCAGAGTCAGGGAAGCAGATGTCACCGATGTCAGATCAAAGGTCATATCAAGCGTACCAGCAGTGGATGATCCCGTATTAAATGTCTGGGAGGAATCAATGCCATAGTACCAGGCCCCTGTTTTTCCGTCCTGGGTGGTGGTATGCCACAACCCGGATGGTGTGCCTGAAACAGCCTGGACGGAAGCACTCTTGTATTTGATAAGTTTGTCTGCCAGATTAGGCGATTCACCTGCAACAGATATGGTTGACAGAATCAACAGACCTGCAAGCAGTATCAGAAGTGCCTTAAATTGTGAAAATAACCTTGAATAAAGTTTCATAACCAAATTTCTCCTTATTATTTATTATTATATTTAAAAAAAAAATTAGACAAAATAATATTATTGAAAAATGCCACCTCCTTCCATATTATTTATAATTTATTGATATTCCTTTGCTATAATCTCAACCCTTGCAGAATTAAGATACTTCTGCTTTATACTATTTAATTTTTCCTGGGTCAGCCGGGCCTTGATGGTTTTTTTCATCTGGGCAAAACTCCGTTCCTGGCCGGGCTTTACATCAAAGACTTTAATAATATGATATCCTATCTTTGTTTGAACCACAGGACTTATTTTGCCTTTTTCCAGAGCAAACGCCGCATTTTCAAACTCAGGCGGCATTCTGCTTTTGCCCTTTTCCACCCAGCCCAGTTTAAAATAACGGGCATCTTTAGAATTCTTGTCAAGGCTGGCAGCTATTTTATCAAATGTGTCGCTGTTTATCTTTTTCCTGAGTGTCTCAGCAATGTCTTTATTTCTGGCAATAATGTGGCCCGGCAATATTTTTTTACCTGTATTGAATTTTGCTTTGTTCTGATTGTAATAGTCTTCTATCTCCTTATCGGTCAGCTTAATCCTTGATTTTAATTTATATTCAATAAAAAGATCCGTCACAATTATTTGCCTGGCTTTGTCGAGCTTCTTTTTATATATTTCTGAATTCAACAGCCCATCTTTTACCCCAAGGTTATAAAAAACTTTTGCGTCAATTATTTTATTTAATGCCTGTTTTTTAAAAGCCTGTTTAAAGGGTCCTGGTATTTTGTCGGAAAATTCATCAAGCTCACTTTCCATTATCTGCTGTCCGTCAACCACTGCAATCACCCGATCTGCCATGGAAATTCCGGGAAGAATTATGCACCAGGCCATTACGATGAAAATACTGCGCAAAAAAAACAAAAACACCTCCTTTGAAAAAACAATTGATTAAAA
>CAYWGN010000208.1:0-8978 GCA_964457495.1 uncultured Desulfobacula sp. | reverse complement strand
TATCATGGAAAAAGAAAACGGATAATTTTTATTGTCTGTTATGGGCATGATCCAATATCCCCCAGAAAAATATTAAAAAATCGTATCGCACGGGTTTAAAAGGTTAGATGTTTTATAAAAAATATTATCAGAAAAGTAAAACAAATATGACAATTGCCATTTCTGAAAAAGGGATAATTACAATTATTTTATTTTTATGTCCCACAGCATGTGTCCAAAATCAAACAGGGTAAAAAGATGTCAAGATTGAGAATTTGGACGATATAGCGGGTTTTTTGCAGTTAAGTACGGGCCGTGTTTTTTATATAGTTGATTATCTGTGTGATGAATGAAATTTACCCCAAAAACAAGATATTGTGCTTGCCGATGATGCTAAAAGCTCAGGGCTGTTAATAATAGTCCACCCCTTTAAATTCAGCCTTGTGGGAGAACATAAATAGACATAGTCAGCACCATCTCAAAATGGATGTTGCTTAATTTTTGTTTCCCGTGTGATTTAATGGGGGCTTGTTTAATTTAGTTTTTCTTTTTTCAAATATTTGAATCTTTCTTTACAATCGGAATATCTATTGATACAAGTTGATTAATCAAAATCTATTAATAATTGCAGTCGATTAACATTCACAATTGACTGTTAATCAAGGATAGAACATGGATAGCGCAACAATCAAAATATTTTTGGTGAAAGGGAATCCAAAACGACTTCGAACTGCTGAATTATCAAATTGGACTGGCAAGGCTGTGGCTGGCCCTCGTAGTGAATTTGATGGAATTATCTCCCGTGAAGAGTCCAATAGTACTGGAGTTTATTTCTTGACTGGAAAAGATCCAGGCTCAGGGAAACCTACTGTATACATAGGTGAAGCAGAAAGTATCAAAGATCGTATTAAGGCTCATCTAAAAAAAGATTTTTGGAACCAAATTATTTATTTCATTAGTAAGGATGAAAACCTTACCAAATCTCATATTCGTTACCTGGAGGGGAAACTTATTGAAAAAGCTCATTCTGCAGGTCGAGCAATCGTAATGAACGGACAGGGTAGCGGTGCAAGGCTGCCAGAGTCAGATCGTGAAGACATGGAAGTGTTTTTAGAGAAAATAAATCAGCTTTTACCGGTTCTCGGCGTGGAGGTTTTGGTTCCAATGGCCGGTAATACAGAAGCTGACACAGTTAAGGAAATACTCTATTGTGAGATAAAGGGGCTCAAGGCAGTAGGACATCTTAGTTCAAGCGGCTTTTTGGTAAAAAAGGGTTCTCAAGCTGTATTAAAAGAACGCGCATCAGCGAAAAAATATCCATGGCCTCTAAATATGCGAAAAAGGTTTAAGGATGATGGCATATTGTCTGTAGAAAAAGATCATCTTTTATTTACTCAAGACCTGGAATTTTCAAGTCCCAGTGCTGCCGCTGCTGTTGTACATGGAGGCCACGCAAATGGTCTTATTGCATGGAAAAATGAGACTGGGAAAACACTGAAGGAAATAGAATCTGTATAACAGATAAATTCAACCGAAGCAAAAAGCCACAAGGCCAATTAGCAGCATATCATCGGAGAGCACATGAACAATTGGGGCATACCTGGCTGGCTCGAAAAAGAAATTAAGGAAAGGGATAGGACCTGTGTCTATTGTGGCATCCAAATGATCGAAAAGATGCCTCCAACTGGACCCCGGAAAGCATTGGCGACGTGGGAACACATCATCAACGACGAGAATATCATCAATCGTGAGAATATTGCCCGATGTTGCGTTGCGTGCAATTCAAGCAAAGGGGCAAAGAAACTCTCAGATTGGATTCAATCGAGTTACTGTAAGAAGCACGGAATCAACGAAAACACTGTTGCAGAAATAGTTAAAGAGGCCTTGCGAGTAGGCACATAATCCGGCGTTCCACCTAAAGTCGATAAGAGCGGCGTAGGTGAACTCATTGTTGGCCTTGAAATCATATATTTAATGAACCACTAAGAGGATCATAGATGAAAGCCTTTATTGGTATAGACGTCCAAGAACGCCGGGGATGCTGTTTTGCAGTAATTGATGCAGACGGGATGGCAATAGAGACTGGTTGGTTTAACGTTCCCGAGAAGGATGCCCCCCAACTGATAAAAAAGTTGATAAACGAGGACTATGATATTTCAGTGGGTATAGATGCACCACGAGTACCTCTGTCATATCCCCGTAAATGGTACTGGAATGGAGCCAGTTCTAAATGGAGATTGCGGGGATCCACAGAAAAGGGCTACGGACGGCATTGTGAAATAGTGGTTCGTGTACATGGTTTAGCCAATCCCCAATACACACCGCTTGTTGGAGAAGAAAAGCCATGGATGAAAATTGGCTTTAATCTATTCCTGGCACTTCAACATCTTGTTCCAACTTATGAAGTGTTCCCAACAGCATCCTACTCATTGCTACATGGCATAACAGATGTTCAAATTGGGATGGATTTCTCTAATTGTAAACCTGGCCCTAAAGACATTCTTGATGCTTTTGTGGCAGCAGCAACAATCCGCGAGTTTGTTTATGAACGCGGTTGCAAAGTGGGTGGAGGAGATGGCCTTGGAGAGATCATACTTCCACGGCTTCTGCGCCCGCCGGTTATCACCGAGGTACTTGCTTGGCCGGAAAAGATCGAAGATCTGGTTTGATAGATATTGTATACCAAAATAGTTATTAGGCAAAAAGTATGAGTAGAGTCAGAAATGGCTCTGTTTTTTTTCGATGTTCTCAAAATTCTGTTTAAACAATATGAGCCTAAACCAGTGCCAGAATTCGTTCTTCTGGAGTAATTTTTATATAAAAATAATTTCGATTTTGGATCTGATTTTAAAACAACCTGAGGTGAGTCATTCTGGCTATAATCTTTTGATTTTTAAATGGCTAATATTCAATTTAAGTATGTAATAAGTGTAATAGCCAGCCGATTTTTTGACTCTGCTATTTCTCCAATTAAATTTAATGTCAAACGTTGGAATGAAAAAATACAAGGTACAATATATTGTGGTTGATTGTTTTTGAATAAAAAAGAGGACTAATAGAAGAGCGTTTTATCGATTTAACAAAGGTATTGAATTCTTAATTAGAACTGCATATTGCAATTTTACCTGGTAAATTATATAAAAATAAGTGATAACTTTTGATAAAGTGCTAATAGGTATTCAGACTCGTATATTAACTTATTATACAGTGACAGAATGTGACTGATAAAATTAAAGAATGGCTTCCAATACTCGCAGGCTTATCATTATGGCCCAAGGTTATAGTGTCGATTATTGCGATATTGATTCTCGTAGTTTTCTTAATGACGATTTGGAAACCAGAGAAAGTTATGCCTGCCCCGCCTGAGCCTAACATCTCATATCTTATGGAGTACCCTATTAAGGTCGAAAATGAAAAACCATATCGAAATACTAGAAATCCTACTATTATCATAAAAAATTCTGGGCCTATCTCCGCCGTTTCGCTCTCTGTCATTATTGATATCTATGTTTACAATATAAAAGAAAATAAAATTGTTGAATTGATCAAGACAGGCTTTAAAAGTTTTGACCATGCAATATCGGTTAAAGAGTTTGAGCCATTTTCTGATAAAGTACATTCAACAATTGGAATTAACAGCAAGGATCTTATCGCTGTATATTCTGTTAGTGCTAGTTACTATCGCAAATCTGATATGAAATTTTTCAAAAAAGATGAGTACTTTTTCACTCATAACATGACAATTTATAATGATTTTGAATTTAGAAAGGATGATAAATATCAAAAAATAATTGATAAAATAAAATCTTTTACACCGCCCAACTCCAAAGATAATATAGTAAAAATTACGGCTGTGGCTGAACATAGTTTGTTTTTGGAGTCTGGCCCATCAATATTTAGAAGAAAAAATGATGATGGATCAGTAACAATTCTCACCCCTGGAAATCAAAGTGAATCACCCATTAATGGACTTCCACATCTGCTTGTTACTCCAAATCGTTTTAAAAAGAGTAATAAATTCATAGATGCTGAAATTGAGGGAGATCATATTAATGTAAAAGTAAAATATGAAATTAAAAATATTGGTGACATCACAGCAATTATCACTGAGGATGGATTCAACACCACTGTAGAAATTGAGCCGGGCCAGAAAAAAAACTATATCAATAATTTGAAAATATATAGAGGCCCAGACAACAGTAAGCCCCTTCAAGAATTTATAGAATCACTTGATGCGGAAAAAGAATTCTTCAAAAGCACATTGCATATACTGTATCGTTCTAAAAAAGATGAAAAAAAGTTATTTAAGTTGATTACGAACAATGAACTCGGTAAAAATAGCTTTAAATAGTATAATGTGATTATATAAATTAAAGTTTTAAATTCCTGATATTGTCTGCCGTGCTACATGGGTATTATGGAAAAAATCCCTTTGCCCACATCAATAGAACTCCTTTATAATAGTGAAGAGTTGATTTTTTTATAAAACACAATTCTGTTAAAGTAAACAGCCAAAAAAATAAAGCCCGGACTATTACTAATAGGGCTCAGCCCTGAAGAAATTTGGGCACCCCCACATATGGTATATAAGGCTTTTCCAGTTTTGAAGTTTTTATTCAATTATATGAGCCAAGGGCCTCATAGCCGTGCATCCTTCCAAATTCTACTCTATATATAAAAATCCATTTTAACAAAATCACCCATTCATTTTTATAGGATATCAAATTGACTGAGCAATTCTGGCTATAGGGTTTCTTATTTCATCGTACAAAAATTATGAGCACTATCCCTGTTAGCCCACACATTATTAAAAAACAACCCACCACAAGATACAGTACCCTGTATCTTCTCCTCCCCAGGTGCCGCTATACTTTTTGTGGTTTCCAGCCTCCTTTTTGATCATAACCAACACCTTTAATCCCAACAAATTTATCAATCAACCACGCCATTGCCGGCCATGGGGTCCAGCACAAGATTATTTTGCCTTGTTCAGGTCGTGTTTTACGGATGCTTTTTGAACTTTTAAGGGAATGTCGGTTAATAAAATCAAGGCATGCGTTAAAAAAGACCGCCATTTCAATGATCGCTTCAATGGATTCTATGGGTGAAGGATCCATTTTTTTAATGTCTATCATATTGAACGAAAAAGAATAATTTTTGATACTTTGGTTGACAAAAAGCAGGTTCCTGTCTTAAAAGAGATCACTATTGTTTGTGAATCAATTTATACCGTGGGAAAACAGGCAGCGGAATTGAAGCTGTCCACCATGGGAAAGCGTATCTTGTGAGTTGTGAACTCTGATGTTAGACGAGTACATTCAATCCCTGAAAAACTATAAACGGTTTTCCGGGGATATTGTCTGTCATAAATCTCTTGAGCCCATTTCGGCTGTTTTTGCCACTACCCCGGTCCAATTGAAAAATAATTTAGCGTCCCTTTTAAATGCCCTGGGCATTGAACACTTGTATTCCCATCAGAAAATTGCCATTGAAATGATTCAGAAGGGCATTCATACTGTCATTGCAACGCCTACGGCCAGTGGCAAGAGCCTGATTTACAACCTGCCGGTGATCGATGCGCTCATGGATGACCCGAGCGCCCACGCACTCTATCTTTTCCCCCTCAAGGCCCTGGCCCGGGATCAGCTGGAAACGGTTCAGCAGTTGCTGCGCCTTGCAGGGACACTTGATGTGACACGCCCTCAATTAAAGGCAGCCGTCTATGACGGTGATATTTCTTCTTATCAGAAAACAAAAATCAGAAAAGCCCCTCCCCATATTTTATTATCAAATCCGGAAATGCTCCACCTGGCTATGCTGGCTCACCACCGACTCTGGGAGGATTATTTCAAGGGGTTAAAATATGTGATTATAGATGAAGTCCATACCTACCGGGGGGTCATGGGCTCTAACATGGCCTGGGTGTTCCGACGGCTTCAGCGGATCTGCCGGTTGTATGGTGCACAACCGGTTTTCATCTTTTGTTCCGCCACCATTGCCAACCCGGGACCGTTGGCGCATAAACTGACCGGTCTGGATGTTCAGGTGGTAAAAACGTCCGGGTCTCCCACTGGTAAAAAAGAGGTTTTGCTGATGCGGGGTATGGAAGGGGCGGCACAAACCGCCATCGCCCTGATCCATTCTGCAGTGCATCGGAATTTAAGAACCATTGTCTATACCCAATCCAGAAAAATTACAGAATTGATCGCCATATGGGCATCCCAGAAGGCCAGGGGTTTCAGCCACAAAATTTCTGCCTACCGGGCAGGGTTTCTGCCGGAAGAACGGCGGGAGATTGAAAAAAAATTATCATCAGGCGAGCTTTTGGCCGTGGTTTCTACCAGTGCCCTGGAACTGGGGATTGATATCGGGAACCTGGATATCTGCGTGCTGGTGGGATACCCCGGCACCATCATGTCCACCTGGCAGAGAGCGGGGCGAGTGGGAAGAGATGGCCAGGATTCAGCCTTGATTCTGATCGCCCATGAAGATGCCCTGGATCAGTATTTTATGAATCACCCGGATGTGTTTTTCAACATGCCGCCGGAAACCGCCATGATCAATCCGGATAATCCCGTGATCCTTAAACAGCATCTGGAATGCGCGGCTGCTGAACTAAGCCTGGTGCGAAAGGAGCGCTTTCTGGATGATCCAGGAGCTCAAGCAGCCGTTAAAGCACTTGAATATTCCGGGAAGCTTTTGAGAACCGTTCAGGGCGATCTCTGGTTTGCCGCCAGAAAGTCCCCCCACCGGGATGTGAGTCTGAGAGGTACGGGTAACAGTCTGCCCATTTTTTTAGAACAAACCAAGCAGAATATCGGTGATATCGACCGTCACCGGTCTTTTTTTGAAACCCATGAAGGGGCGGTCTATCTTCACCGGGGCAAGACATATGTGATTTCCCGGTTTGATCATGAACACGGCATTATTGAAGCCCGAAGAGAAGATGTGGCCTATTTTACAAAGGCCAGATCTTCAAAGCACACCACCATTATTGAACACACAGAATCCACCTGGATAAACGGTACACGGGTGGGATTTGGCGTATTAAAAATAACCGAACAGGTCACAGGGTTTGATCGCCGACTTACGTCCAACCAGAAATCCATTGGGATTGTCCCCCTGGATTTGCCCAGGCTGGAATTTGAAACCACGGGACTCTGGATAGAAATTTCTGATGAAATCAGAGACGCCATCGAAATCAACCGCATGCATTTTATGGGCGGCATCCATGCCTTGGAACATGCAGCCATTGGTATCATGCCGCTCATGGTCATGACCGACAGAAATGATATCGGCGGAATTTCCATTCCGTTTCATCCCCAGGTGAACAAAGCCGCTGTTTTTATTTATGACGGCGTACCCGGTGGCCTGGGATTGTCTGAGCAGGCATTTAAAAAAGCAGGGGATCTTCTGGAAAAGACCTTTGAGGTCATTTCAACCTGTCCATGTGAAACCGGGTGTCCTGCCTGTGTGCACTCACCCAAATGCGGATCTGGCAACCGGCCCATTGATAAATGGTCTGCCTCAAAAATCTGTGAAATGCTTTTGTCCGTCAAAAAACCGGGCAAAGGCTACACAATTGAAAATTCGATAACACAATACCCGGTTGCCCAAAATGTAATAGTCGATAAAATTGATGAACAGCCCCTGGCCTTTAATCCATCGCTTCCGGAAGATTTTTCATATTCTGTTCTGGATATTGAAACCCGGCGCTCCGCCCAGGAGGTGGGTGGATGGAACAAGGCTGAACAAATGGGGGTCAGTGTGGCCATTCGGTACGATTCAGGCAACCGGCAATACCATGAATATTTTCAGGATAATATTGAACAACTGGTTTTGGATCTGGAAAAAACCGATCTGGTCATTGGATTTAATATCATCCGTTTTGATTACAAGGTCTTGTCCGGATTAAGTTCCTACCCATTCCATACCCTTCCCACTTTGGATCTGCTGATGGCGGTTCATAAACAACTGGGATATCGATTGTCCCTTGATGCCCTGGCTAGCCAGACGTTAGGCAGCCGGAAAAGTGCAGATGGCTTGATGGCGCTTCAGTGGTGGCAGGAAGGAAAAATGGACAAGATTGTTGAGTACTGCAAACAGGATGTCCGCGTCACCAAAAATTTATATCTTTATGGTCGAGAACATAAATTTTTAGTCTTTAAAAACAAGGCCGGCCATCAGGTAAGGCTACCGGTTTTTTGGTAAAAAATTTACCGTCACATCTTGACAAAATGTATGGCTTGAGTATATACATAACATATGGATAAAACGTACAAGGAAATATTAAGTCAATGCATTGGCTTTGAATGGAACAAAGGGAATATTGATAAAAACTGGCTGAAACACGAAGTCAGTCCCGCAGAATGCGAGCAAATCTTTTTCAATCAGCCTTTGGTAATTCAAGACGACATGACACACTCAAAGACTGAAAAAAGGTTTTATGCGCTTGGGAGAACAGATTCAAGAAGAACTCTATTTATTGCATTTACAGTCCGAAACGGTTTTATTCGTGTCATTTCAGCAAGAGATATGAGTCGTAAAGAAAGAGGGGTCTATAACAATGAGTAAACAAATACCTAAATTTAAGAACGAAGATGAAGAAAGGGAGTTTTGGGCTACCCACGACTCAACTGAGTATATGAATTGGAATCGCGCAGAAAGGATCACATTTTCAAACCTTAAGCCTTCCGTAAAAAAAATATCACTTCGCCTTCCAGAGTCGATGTTAGAAGAACTTAAGCTTTTGGCAAACAAAAGAGATGTTCCTTACCAATCTCTTTTGAAAATATTTCTTGCTGAACGTATAGAAAAAGAGCTTGGGGCACATTGAAGAATTACAGGGACACCTTACTTATCTTTCCTTTTGAGATCAATATTTTTGAGTTTTTAAGTTTTCGGTCTAAAAAAAATCCTATTTTTTGGTAAAAAATTTATAGCCATTTTATATCGGCCTTGTTTTTCCCTTGAGCCAGGATGCCACATCCTTATCCAGC
>CAYWGN010000207.1:4622-9004 GCA_964457495.1 uncultured Desulfobacula sp. | reverse complement strand
TGATAAACACCCCATGTGCATTAAATGTGATACCTGGGCAGAGGATTATGCCAGAGAAACCCGTAAGAATAAAAAGGGATACACTGTGACAGATTCGCCTTCTCAAACCGCGTACTCAAAATAAGTAAGTAAAAAGGAACGTAACTATTCAGCTCTTATGCTTGAAACCGCCCTATCCGATGGATATTTGTTTCGATGCTAAACGCTTAACCTCCTGCAAATATCCATCAGACAGGGCTTTGAGATAGCTTCTTTTAACGGGCTAAACAATTACAAAGGAACAAATATTGAAAGTTTTGTTTTATTATCCTGCAGTTACACCCCGGACAGATTTTCCAACCTGGGAACCGCTTCAAATTTTATATCTCGCAAGGATGATGAGAGATAAGGATATAGATGTAGAGATCATTGACGGAAGAATTACCAGCACCAATGAAGAATTGAAGATGCGTTTTTTAGAAGCAATAGACAATAGTACGATCTGCCTGGGAATAACATCATTGACCTGTTATCAGATGGTTGATGCCATCAGGGCAATGAATCTTGTTAAATCATTATTTCCTGATTTTCCCATTGTTTTTGGCGGATGGCATGCCAGTCTTTTTTCTGAAGAAATCATAAAGATGAACCAGGTTGATATTGTTGTTACAGGCCAGGGAGAAAATTCATTTCTTGAGGTTGTTCAAAGATTATCATTAAAAGAATCCTTGAGCGGGATCAAGGGGATTCTATGGAAAAGCTCCAGCCGTATTGTTAAGGAAAAGGAAAGGGAACTGGAATCTTTGGATGCCATGCCAAACCTTTTGCCTGATGAATTTAAACTTCTTGATCTTAAATATTACCAATGCAACAAAATTATGTATTATATGTCAAGCGTTGGATGTCCATATTCCTGTAATTATTGTTGTGTTGGTGCAGATTCCAAACGGAAATGGATTGGATTATCATCAAAAAATGCCATTTTTGAAATAGAAAATTTATGGAAAACGTTTAAATTCAAGGAATTAATTTTTTGGGATAATGTATTTTTTATCAATAGAAAACGAGTTGAAGGTATTTGTCATGGATTAATTCAAAAGAAAATTGATATTGCATGGTCTGCCCATGGCAGAATTAATGAGGTGATTTCATGGGACGATACATTTATTGAATTACTAAAAAAAAGTGGTTGCAAATCGATTTTTATCGGGGTGGAATCAGGCAGCCAAAATATTCTTGACAGGTTAAATAAGGGTATAAAAGCCAGGGATGTCATTCCTGCCTTAAAAAAATTAAGAAAATATGGAATAGGGGTTGCCGTTAACTATATGGTTGGATTGCCGGGAGAAACCCATAATGATATAAAGCAGACAATTGGTTCTATAATGGACGGGCTGAAATTATACGGGTTTGATCTTAATCTTTTTCAGGTATTTATTTATAAGTTTGTCCCATTCCCAAAAACCGAGGTTTACAGGCAGTTAGATCACTCAACATATTCTGATTTGCCTTCTGATTCCACAGAATGGGCAAAGTATATTCATTATAAAGTAAATGATGGTATGGAACCATGGGAAAAAGAAAATAGCAATTCTTTGTTTGCTTCTTCTGTATTTTTTTTGTGGAAAGGGTATTTGACTAAAAAACCGCCTGAATCATTTAGGCAGAGAGTGTTGATGAAAATAGCCAGATTAAGGCTTTCAACAGGTTTTTACAGGTTTCCGCTTGAGTGGCATTTGTGGAAATTGTTAAGGAAGAAATCTATAAATGAATAATTATCCCACGGGAGATCATGAGCTTTTGCTTGCAAAACTTGGGATTTCCCCTAAAGCAAAAATCCTTGATGTCGGCGGTGGCGGTAATCCGTTTAAATATGCCAGTGTGGTTGTTGATCGAGACTTTGAGCCGGGGAACAAACATCGGGATGGATGCAATATTCCTTTTCAAAAATCCAATGTGACCTATATCCGTGCTGATATCCAGTCTCTTCCATTTAAGGATAAAGCCTTTGATTTTGTTATTTGCATTCATGTGCTTGAACATGTAGAGTTTCCGAATATTGCATGTGAAGAACTTATGAGAGTTGCCAGAAAAGGATTTCTTGAAACTCCTAGAAAATGGACCGAATATTATGCAGGCCATCCAACTCACAGATGGCTTATTGATGACCACGACGGAATGGTCAATTTTGAACCGGTGACATATAGCGATTCCCCTTTCAGTAATTTTGCCTTGCACCCTTTGTGGGATTCTGAGGAGTTGGGGAGGCAGCTGTCTGTGAACTTTCCAAATATTCCCTGCGTGCAACTGGCCTGGGAGAAAAGATTTAACTATAAGGTGTCGGCTTTTTTACCGGATAAGGTTAAATCAAAAGATTTTCTGGCAGAAAGCCATTATTGTTTTGCAAAAAATCTGCTTAAATGGATGGGAGGGTTTGACAGGGGTGCTTTTCATTCAAGAATTGCTTTACAGATGGTGCCTGAATCAAATAAGTATCTTCAATTGTCAAATTTTTATTCTGCATTAACTGGAGATGCCAGGGAAGTTTTTTCCCGGAAACTAGGACTAAAACAGATTACCAGAGCTTTGATGCTTCGGATATTCAGATTTATTTATTTGAAAATCTTAAAACGGCACAGAAATATAGTTGACCGTCTTTGATTAGATTTTTATTTTTAAAAAGGAAAAAAAGAAATGAAACAAGAATCCAATCTTGAAGTTGTTATTCTTGCTAGCAATGGATCGACAGGAATTTTACAGGATTTGGGTATCCGACAGGAGGTCATGAACTATTTTGAGCTCTTTCGCGCTTCTGCAGGAAAAGAAATAAAAGGTGACGGAGATTTTTTCACAAATCTTGAATTCTTCATAGAAAATATGGGAAGACCAGACCTGAAAAACAAAGCCTTTCAGGCAAAGAAGAATTATGACTTTAAATTTTTAAATGGTATTATTCTTAAAAGTTTTCTTGATAGAAAAGGGTTTAGAGTAAAATTAATTAATAATCTTGAATTTGAAAAAGAATCACTTTCTGCCTGTTTAAAAGAAGAGCCTCTTGCCGTTTTGATTTCAACTACTTTTCTTCCAACCCGTCTAAGCGTAGAAAGAGTGGTCAGCCAGGTTAGAAGTATTTATCCGGAAACAATAATTATTGCAGGCGGCCCTCATATTTATTATAGCTATAAAATATTTAAAGAATATAAAAGAAAAGAGCATGAGGATATACTTGGGCAAACCTTTTTTTTCCAAAGCAGGGATTTTATGTCCAGGCCTCCTATGTCTCCAGATATTTTTATCATTGACAAGCAGGGCCTTAAGACCCTTGAAGTCGTTCTTGGGGCTTTAAAAGCAAATTCTTCCATCCAGACCATACCCAATTTAGCGTTTTATGATCAGACCGGCCGGTTAAATATGACCAGACGAATACCTGAAGACCACACGCCTTTTGATCACAAGCCAGACTGGGAAAATCTGGAAACCGAATACATCGGACCCAGGATGTCTGTTCAAGGGAGTGTTGGCTGTCCCTGGAATTGTAAGTTTTGTAATTTTCATCTTTTTTTTGACAAGTTCAGGGCAAAATCCATTGAAGCTGTTCGGCAGGAATTAAAACAGCTCAGTCGCAGGAGTGAAGTCAAACATATCAGGTTTACAGATGATAATCTTTTTTTTAATCCCAAAAGTGTGGAAGCTTTTTGTTCCATGATGGTTGAAGAAGATTTCCCTTTTACATGGTCATCCATGATGCGTGCTGATTCAATTACACCCAAAACAGCAGAACTGTTTCGTAAAGCCAAAGCAACCGAGCTCTTATTTGGCATGGAATCAGGTGATAAAGCGGTTTTGGAAAATATGAATAAAAGAATAGACCCAAAACAATATTTAACAGCAATAAAATTATTAAATGAAAATGAAATATCAACGGAATCCAACTTATTTTTTGGCTTTCCCGGTGAAACTGTGGATTCTGTAAAGAGAACTACGGAAATGCTTCAGAATATAGGAAATTCCGGCTCAACGGTAAATTGGTTTTCACCCTTTGTTTTTATCATTTTCCCGTTTACACCAATTGATTTTGAGAGGGAAAAATATAATCTTAAAGGGCTTTTCACAGAGTGGGAACACCAGACAATGAAATCATCTGAGGCGTTCAGGATTTTTGCCGACATACTTTTTAAAATTGATAATCTGACTGTTTCAGATAGATATATTTCAACGGATTATCAAATTTTACCCCGATCTGAAGTGTGGAAATATTCAAAACACAGGGCAAAATTAAACAATGTGATTTTCAGGATAAAAGAATCCGGCAATAATGACGTTGGATTGTTCCGGGAAAGAGATTTTGAAATTAAACAATTACAGGAAATTTATTTACAATATCTGGATCATTGTTAGGAAAG
>CAYWGN010000207.1:0-4522 GCA_964457495.1 uncultured Desulfobacula sp. | reverse complement strand
TGAAATTTTTTATAAAAACCCTGTGGGAAGATTTTTGTTTAAACCTTTATCTGGGAGCGGGGCTGGAACTTGCTTCATATATGGGAAAATCAGCCTATAAGTTTGTGAGCCGGACAGGGCATTTTTTTCGGTCCCAGGATGTGTTTGCTTCAACCCTTGGCAAAAGAGGGGTATTAAAAGCCGCTCAAAAAAATCTCAAAATGGCGCAAATTGCAGCACGGAGCACGGAAGAGGCAATTATAAGGGATTATCTTAAGTTTGAGTCCAGATTTGCCCTTGAAAATATCTGGATCAGGAAAAATGTACAAAAGCATATTATGGGGGCATTTGAAGCAGATCACATCGAGTGTCTGAAAAAAAAACTTGAAAATCATCAGTTTATTATTGCCACTCTCCATACATCTGCCTTGTATGTGTTTGTCTCCATGATAAAGACCCTGGGGTATGATGTGCCTTTTGTAGTGATGAATCCCCTGGCCAGTCCCATAAAGAATCCGGCACCCTTTCAGAAATCCCTTTTAAGGCTTTTCCCCAGGTGGTCTGAAACCAATGAATTTGTTTTTATGCAGGATGGGAATGTGTTGGAGCGATGTAAAAAAATTTTGGAATCCGGCAGGTCATTGATTATTGCCCCTGATACACCTTTTCATTCCACAAAAAATGTGCAGGTTGAGTTTATGGGTAGAAAAACAGGTGTGGCCTCGGGTATTGCCTTTCTTTCCAGAAAATGCAATGTGGATGTTCTGGCGGTTTCCCATTGGGCAGAAAATTGTACCTGTCCCTATAAGCTTGATATGAGCATAATTGATTCAAAGGATGTTTCCAGGTGCATGAAGGATATATTCCGATTTTTCCAAACCAGCATAGAACGCAGCCCGGCATGCTGGAACGGTTGGCTTTACTGGGAACAAATGGACCATAAAGAGGTGATGCATGGAAATACTTGATGGAAAATATAATTTACGGCCTTTCAGGCCTGGTGATGAAGAGGGTATATTAGCGCTTTGGGAAATAGCATTTAAATCCCGAATGCCCCTGGAACGGTTTAAATGGAAATACCTTGAGAATCCCTATGATAAAACCATGATGCTTTGTGTTGCAAAAAATGGTGAAATTGTCACGTTTTACGGTGGTATCCCCTATAAATTCCAGTATCAGGATACCATTGCCCGTGGGGTACAGCTAATGGATATCATGTCCCATCCCGGGCACAGTGAAAACAGGGTGTTTGCCAAAACCGCCTACCAGTTTATATCCACTTTTTGCACCCCTGACCAATTGCTGTACATGTATGGATTTCCCGGAGCATTTCATTATTCCATCGGAGAACGGATACTGAACTACCAAAAGGTCAATCCGGCAGCCTATCTCCAGGCAAGGGTCAAGGATTTGTTCAATGGGCAGGAAGGTGAGAAAGGAAACACAGAGATCAGAATGGAAAAAACCAAGAACCTGGATTTTGACGACCCTGAGTGGAAAAAACTCTGGGAAAATTGCAGCCAGGACTATCCCTTTGCCCTGGTCCGGGATTCAGAATTTGTAAAATGGCGGTTTTTTGATCATCCGATAAAAGAGTACCAGGTACTTAAATTTATTGATAAAGCAGGAGGTGATATGGTTGGCTATGCTGTATTGTTCATCCAGCCTGACCAGCCCGAAAAAGTGATCCTTGTGGACCTGCTGTTAAAAGATTCTTTGCCTCTTTTCCGAGATATCATGGGATGTGTGGGAGAATATCTGTTAAATAAAAAGGTCGAAACTCTGGATACCTGGTTGCCGGACAATCATTTCCTTGCCCGTCACGCCAGGGCTGCAGGGTTTAAACAATCAAAGGAGCCCCTGGGGATCATTCCTACGGTGGCTCTTTTTAAGCAATCTCCGTCCCTGGACTGGATAACTTCCCGTTTATATTACAGCATGGCAGATGCTGACCTTTTTTGATGAATCGCCGCGAAAAAAATATCATGGATCATGACAAAGAACGGGTCCTGTTGCAGCAAACCCTTTATGAATCAAAGAATCCCACACGAAAATGGCTGCACAATATCCGAAAAGACTGGATCATTTCAAAAATATATCAATACAAGAGACCTGAAAAAGGCATATCACTTGAAGTGGGACCAGGGGCTGGTATTTATATTCCAATCCTGGATCAGGTCTCAGACAGGTTGATTGTTTCAGATCTGGAAATAGATTATCTGGCATATATCAGCCAATTGTATAAAAACCGGAATATACAAATTATTGAGGATGATATTACCTGTACCAGAATATTGCCCGGTTCAATGGATTTGATCCTTTTCACGGAAGTAATCGAACATATAAAAGATTCTGGTACAGCACTCCATAATCTTTATCGTTTGCTGAAACCTGGAGGAGTTTTGATTTTATCAAGCCCCCAGAAATACAGCCCTCTGGAAATATTTTCCAAAATTGCCTATTTGCCATTTATTATTGATGTGGTGCGCCATGTTTACAGGGAGCCTGTCCATGAAACAGGTCATGTCAATCTGATGACTGAAAAAATATTGAAAAAGCAGATTCTGGATGCGGGATTTAACATAATTGAGCAACATAAAAGCGGTCTGTATATCCCGCTTATTGCTGAATTTTTTGGTCAAAAGGGCCTGGCATGGGAATGTAAACTTGAAAAAAATATCATGGGATCATGCCTTGATGTGTTTTTATGGACACAATATTATATTGTGAAAAAATAGTGGTATATGAATATGAACATGAAAACCTGCTTGAATTTTCAGGAATACCAGGATAAGGAAAGGGGATGAAAAAGACACTCATTTCTATTGTATGCCCGGTTTATAACGAAAAGGATATGATCCAGCTGTTCACAGCTGCATTGGTTCCGGTTTTGATAAAGATTAATCAGCCCTATGAAATTTTATTTATTAATGACGGGTCTGATGACAAGACTCTGGATGAGTTATTAAAAGCCAGACAAGGCTACGACAATATCCGGATCATAAGTCTGTCCAAGAACTTTGGCAAGGAGGCTGCATTGACAGCTGGCCTGGATAATGCAAAAGGAGATGTCATTATCCCCATTGATGTTGATCTGCAGGATCCCCCGGATTTAATTTTTGAATTTATACAGCACTGGGAAAAAGGGTGTGATATTGTTCTGGCTAAAAGAACGGACAGGTCTTCGGATGGTTATATCAAGCGGGTGACTGCCAAATGGTTTTATAAACTGCACAATCAAATATCCCAGGTTGAAATTCCTGAAAATGTTGGAGATTGCAGACTCATCACAAGAAAAGTATTGGATGCCATTAAGCAACTGCCGGAAAACCAGCGGTTTATGAAAGGCATTTTTGCATGGGTTGGATTTAAATCGGCAGTGGTTCATTACAAGCGGGATTACAGGAAAGCCGGTAAGACCAGTTTCAGCGGCTGGCGATTATGGAATTTTGCCCTGGACGGCATCACAAGCTTTAGCACGGTTCCTTTGAGAATCTGGCTTTATATCGGTATTATTGTGGCACTGCTGTCGTTTGTTTACGGAAGCTTTATCATTATTCTGACACTTTTCTGGGGAGTTAAAACACCGGGATTTGCATCCCTTTTCACAGCCGTCCTTTTTATAGGCGGTATCCAGTTAATCGGTATCGGTGTGCTGGGAGAATATATTGGCCGGATATACATGGAATCTAAAAGACGGCCAACATATATTATAGATAAGGAACATTAAGACCTCCCATGGAAGATCGAGTATACCGGGATATGGCATTGATTCAGGATCAACACTGGTGGTTCAGGGCAAGAAGAGATATTCTTTTGGCCGTGATAAAGCAGCTTCAATTGCCTGAGCAGGCAAATATCCTTGAAATCGGTTGTGGTGCCGGGGGAAACCTTGGGATGCTGAAACAATTCGGCCGAGTCTCTGCCATGGAGATGGATGACCGTGCAATTGCAAAGGCAAAGAAAATATCAGGCCTGAAGATTGATAAAGGAAGCCTTCCAGACCACATACCTTATTCTTGTCAATTTGATTTGATCTGCCTGTTTGATGTGCTGGAACATATTGAAAACGACCTGGATGCTGTCCTGAAAATAGTCAGGCAACTAAAATCAACAGGGCAGATTATTATTACCGTTCCAGCCCATATGTTTCTCTTTGGGCCCCATGATAAAAACATGCATCATTTCAGGCGGTATTCAAAAAAAAGATTAAAAAAGATACTTACAGGTTCTGGTCTCAAGATTCAAAAAATCACATATTTTAATACAATATTATTTCCAGCCGTTGTAATGACCCGGTGCCTTGATTTTTTCAGGAAAGATCAGGATGCCATTGGGTATGACACACCCAATCCTTTTTTTAATTGGTTATTATACCGGATATTCAGGATGGAAAAACACATCGTCAATATTGTTAACATGCCCGTGGGGGCATCACTCATTGCTGTGTGTAAAAGAAACTGAAATTGTTTCCCGATTTGGTTTGAATTTAAATTGACCTATTACAAACAGGATGTTAGGTGATCAGGTATAAATTTTCAGA
>CAYWGN010000206.1:0-9035 GCA_964457495.1 uncultured Desulfobacula sp. | reverse complement strand
TTTTTCTGTTTTTCAAGAAGCTTTCGTTTTCTTGAAATATCACCACCATAACATTTTGCAGTCACATCTTTTCTAAATGCAGATATGGTTTCCCGGGAAATAATTTTTCCTCCTATGGCACCCTGGATGGGAATTTTAAACTGCTGCCTGGGAATTTCTTCTCTCAATTTTTTACAGGCCGTTCTAGCCCTTGCTTCTGCCTTGTCCCGGTGAATAAGCTGGGACAAAGCATCCACCCGCTCACCATTAATAATAAAATCAAGTTTTACAAGATCTGTCGCCTGGTATCCGGCAATTTCGTAATCAAATGACCCATATCCCTGGGTAACACTTTTGAGCCGATCATAAAACTCATAAACCACCTCGGCCAAGGGCAACTCAAACTTCATTTCCATGCGGTTACTTGTTAAATACTGGTAATTTTTGCTGACCCCTCGAAATTCATGGCAAACCTGCATGACATTGCCCATGTATCTATCCGGAACAATGATGGAAGCATTTATAAACGGTTCTCTGACCTTGGATATTTCAGCCGGATCAGGATATTGGACCGGGTTATCAATAATTTTCACCGTCCCATCTGTATAGGTTATTTCATACATAACAGAAGGCGATGTCAAAATCAAAGAAACATCATATTCGCGTTCAAGACGTTCCTGGACAACTTCGAGATGTAAAAGACCTAGAAAACCACACCGGTATCCAAACCCAAGGGCAGTTGAACTATCTTTCTCATAAATCAAAGAAGCATCATTGAGTTTAAGCTTTTCCAAAGCAGCAGTAAGTTCCTCATAATCATCAGATGCAACAGGATACATGGAAGAAAACACAACGGGCGTCGGCTCTCTGAATCCCCCCAGACGCTTTTCACACAGTTTTCCTGGCATGGTTACCGTATCTCCGATTTTCACATCACTGATATTCTTAATGCCGGCAATAAAGTATCCCACCTGCCCTGCAACAAGTTCTTTTTGAGGTTGCCTCACTATTTGAAACAATCCCACCTCTTCAACTTTATACTGGGAAGTATTAGACATAAACAGGATCCTGTCGCCTTTTTTAATGCTGCCCTCAAAAATCCTGAAATGAACGATGGTTCCCCTGAAAGCGTCATAATGGGAGTCAAATATCAGGGCTTGAAAAACAGAATCTTCAGTGGAAACAGGGGGGGGGATTTTTCTGATAATGGCCTCAAATATCTTGTCTACACCAGTACCAGCCTTTGCAGAAACCGCTAAGATATCGTCAGTATCAAGCCCCAGATCCTCTTCGATCTGATCCTTGGCCCAGTCAATCTGAGCAGAGGGCAGATCTATTTTATTGATCACGGGTATGATCTCAAGCCCATGTTCCATGGCAAGATATAAATTAGCCAGTGTCTGGGCTTCAACCCCCTGGCTTGCATCCACCAGAATCAGTGCTCCCTCGCAGGATGCCAAAGCCCTTGATACTTCATATGAAAAATCCACATGGCCTGGTGTATCAATAAGATTTAAAAGGTATTGTGTCCCATCCTCTGCAGTATAGGGAAGAGAAACTGTCTGGCTTTTAATGGTAATACCCCTTTCTCTTTCAATATCCATGGAATCCAGTATCTGATCTTTCATATCCCTTTCCGAAATAATACCGGAAAGCTGAATCAGCCTGTCAGACAATGTTGACTTCCCATGATCGATATGGGCAATAATGCTAAAATTTCGAATATTCTTTATATTTAACTTCAATTCTACTCCAAACTAAAATGTTGACAAATAACACTTATACAGCTAAATTTTGTTTTTGTATATTTATCAATTGAGTTAAGAGGTGTCAAGAAAAGCTCGTACTACAGAATATAACCTTGGAGAAAAAATTCATGCCATATTCTATCTTGATCGTTGATGACGATATTGCTATTAAAGACTCTGTAACAGAATATCTAAAAGCAATAAATTATGATGTTAAAAGTGCGTCAAATGCAGCAGAAGCCTTGGAAATACTCAAATCATTTAAAGCCGATGTTATCCTTACAGATATTATGATGCAGGGCATGGACGGGCTGGAACTCACCCGCCGGATAAAAGAATCCTATGATATTGATGTAATGGTCATGACCGGCTACAGTGCCGAGTATTCATATGAGAACGCAGTTCAATCCGGTGCAAGCGATTTTATTTTCAAACCCTTTCGTTTTGAAGAACTGGATTTACGAATTAAAAGAGTGTTAAGAGAAGCCGACTTTAAAAAAGAACGCACCAAGCTCTTAAAAAAGCTTGAAAAAATTGCCATTACGGATGCATTAACAGAGCTTTATAATTCACGACATTTTTTTGCCCAGATAAAAACTGAAGTCAAGCGACATATGCGCTATTCTCGGGCTCTGTCTTTACTCATTCTGGATATTGATTTCTTTAAAAACTATAATGATACCTGGGGACACCTTGAAGGGGATAAGGTGCTCATGGGAATTGGGGAAACCATTAATTCCTGTATGAGATCCATGGATACTGCCTATCGATATGGTGGAGAAGAGTTTACCATTCTTTTGCCGGAAACAAGGCTTCAAAAAGCCTGTTTGGTTGGGGAGAGGATAAGAGACAGCATCCGATCCCAGATATTTGAGCCTGTACCAGGGTCAAAAACATCCGTCACCGTAAGTCTCGGCGCCACGGAACTTGTGAAAGGCGAAGATTTCAGGTCATTTATCGACCGGGCCGATAAGGCCATGTATAAATCAAAGGAAACCGGCCGGAACAAATTAACCTATATTATTTCATAGATAGTGCCTGACCGAAAACCCCGTGTTTGGGCAAAAAATTGCCCATATACAAGGCGCAAAAAATCTTGAAACCGGAGTGTACTACTGTACATGAGGCCCGATTTATAATTTGGCAGGATTTTGCAGCAACGCAGTAGATGGGTGAGTTTTTGTTCAAACACTAGTTAATCTGCATGCTCAGATCTATGGCTCTGGCCTGGTGGGTGAGCGCGCCACAGGAAATCACATCCACACCAGTGGCAGCAATTTTATTCAAAGTTTCCAAAGAGACATTCCCCGAGGCCTCAACAATTGCTCTGCCATCAATATAATTTACTGACGACGACATCTGATCATAATCCATATTATCCAGCATGATCACTTCAGCACCCGCATCAACTGCCTCTTTAACTTCATCAAGAGTGGAAACCTCAACCTCTATTTTCATCAAATGCGACACCCTTTTTTTAACCAGATTTACAGCCTTTTTAATGGAACCTGCAACTGCAATATGGTTATCCTTAATCAAAATACCATCGTATAATGACATCCGGTGATTATAAGCGCCACCTGCCCTGACTGCTTCTTTTTCAAGACTGCGAAGACCTGGAGTGGTTTTCCTCGTATCTGTCAGGCGGACCTTTGAGACCTTAAGTTCATCCACATAGGACCGGGTCAATGTGGCGATTCCTGAAAGGCGCTGTAAAAAGTTCAAGGCCACACGCTCCCCTTTTAAAAGGGATAAAAGATCTCCTTGAACCTCAAAAACTATCTCACCTTTTTTGACAGGGTCACCATCTGAAAAAAAAGAACTTGTTTCACAATCAGGATCAAGCAATTTAAATACCATTTTTGCCACATTGATCCCGGCAAGAACAAAAGACTCTTTGGCAATGATCACGCCTTTGCCAGAACGAGGTTCGGGCAAAATACATTCTGTTGTGATATCCCCCAGCCCTGAATCTTCAAAAAGGGCTAACTTGATTATATTTTCTATTGTGTTCATGGCCCATCACTTCATTTTTTGAATTCTTTCAAGATTTTCCTTGAGCATGTTATTCTTTTCCTCAAAATTCGTTTGCTGGTCTTTCACTTTTAGGATCACTTCTTCCGGAGCCTTTTCAAGGAAACTTTCATTATGAAGTCTTTTTTGAACAGCTAAAAGCTCTTTGGTATTTTTTTCAAGCTCTTTTTCAAGTCTTTTAATCTCCTTATCAAAGTCGACAACCCCCTCAAGTAAGACAAAACATGTGGTATTCTCAATGATGGATGAGGCACAGGATGAAGGCACATGATCTGCTTCACAAAAATAAAAACTTTCAAGTGCAGCAAGGTTTGCAATAATGGATTTATTTTCAGCAATAATAATTTTTTCTTTTCCATCTGCTGTATGCGCCAACACTTTAATTTTCATGGATGGCTGGATATTCATCTCGCTTCTTATATTCCGGATACCGGAAATCAGACCAAAGATAAAGTCCATATCTTTTTCAATGACTATATTCCTGTTGGCTTTATACTCTTTTTCCTCATAGGGAAAACAAGCAGCCATAACAGACCCTTTCGTTGTCGGCATAATGCTGTATATCTCTTCCGTAACAAAGGGCATAAATGGATGAAGCATAATAAGAATATCTTCAAGAACTTTTGAAAGAACACTTCTGGCAGTGTCTCTTCTCTGAACCCCCTCTTTTTCATATAAAGCTGGTTTAGCGGTTTCCAGAAACCAGTCGCAGAACTCATGCCATACAAACTGGTATATTGCTGATGCAGCTTCATTAAACTTATAATTTTCAATCCCCTGTTTTACAGCAAGGGATGTATGGGCACATCGGGAAAGAATCCATTTTTCAGCCAAAGAAAGTTTTTTAGAATCAATCTGGGTGTCTTTTGGTGTAATATGCATTAGAGTAAATCGTGATGCATTCCATAGTTTATTAACAAAATGCCGGTATCCTTCCACCCTTGATTCAGACATCTTAACATCACGGCCCTGGGCTGCAAAGACTGCTAAAGTAAACCTGAAAGCATCGGCACCATATTCATCAATCACTTTTAACGGATCAATGACATTGCCTGTTGATTTGCTCATCTTTTTCCCATGCTCGTCCCTGACAAGGGCATGGATATAAACATCATCAAAAGGCACCTCATCCATAAAATGAGTACCCATCATCATCATCCTGGCCACCCAGAAAAAAAGGATATCAAAACCCGTCACCAACACATTGGTGGGATAAAATGTCTTTAAAAGATCTGTATTTTCCGGCCATCCCATGGTTGAAAACGGCCATAAGGCGCTTGAAAACCAGGTATCCAACACATCTGTCTCCTGAACAAGCTGGTTTGATCCACAGGCAGGACAATGGGTAGGGTCGATCTCCTCAACAATCACTTGCTCACAGTCAGGGCATTTCCATACCGGAATTCTGTGGCCCCACCAGATCTGTCTTGAAATACACCAGTCCCGTATATTATCCATCCATTCAAAATAGGTTTTTGACCAGTTTTCCGGAATAATTTTTGTTCTTCCATTGCGAACAGCATCAGATGCTTTTTTTGCAAGGGGAGCTACCTTGACAAACCATTGTTTTGAGATACAAGGTTCAACAACCGTCCTGCACCTATAACATTTACCCACACTGTGTTTTAATGGTTCTTTTTTAACCAGCAATCCCTGTTCTGTAAGCGCTTCAACAGCCCTTTGTCTGCACACAAACCGGTCCAGGCCTATAAACTCGCCCGCACCTTCAAGCATGAGCCCATCATCATCAATCACTTTTAATTTTTCAAGCCCGTGTTTCTCTCCCAAATGAAAATCATTGGGATCATGGGCCGGGGTCACTTTTAATGCACCCGTTCCAAACTGGATATCCACATAAGCATCTTTAATAATCGGAATGATCCTGTCAGTTAAAGGAAGCCTTACCTCTTTTTCCTCAAGGTCCTTGAACCTTTCATCGGTCGGGTTTACAGCAACAGCCATATCACCAAACATGGTTTCAGGCCGTGTGGTTGCAACGGTAAGCCCCTGTTTTTTATTCACAAAGGGATATCTGATATAATATAAATAACCGTCTTCTTCTTCATATTCAACTTCAAGATCAGCAAGGGCTGTTTTGCATCGGGGACACCAGTTAATAATATATTGACCCTGATAAATCAGTCCTTCTTTATAGAGTCTTACAAATACCTTGCGGACAGCGTCGGACAAACCCTCATCCATTGTAAAGCGTTCCCGATCCCAGTCACAGGAAGCTCCCAGCCTTTTGAGCTGGTTGATAATAGCCCCACCGGATTTTTCACGCCACTTCCAGACGTGTTTTATAAATTCTTCCCTGCCGACCTGGTCCCGAGTCAGTCCTTTTGCTGCAAGATCTCTTTCAACCACATTCTGGGTTGCAATTCCAGCATGGTCTGTTCCCGGCATCCAAAGGACATTATAGCCCAGAAGCCGTCTATACCTGCACATAATATCCTGAATAACATTATTTAACGCATGGCCCATGTGAAGAACGCCAGTGACATTGGGCGGTGGTATAACAATTGAAAACGCCTTTTTATCACTAATATCCTCTGCTTTAAAAAATCCATTATCAAGCCAATATGTATACCATTTTTTTTCGATACCTGACGGCTCATATCCTTTATCCAGTTGGCCAGAACCCATAAAACAACTCCTAAAACTCTTTATTAATGAAAAAGGGGACTTTGTACTCAATCCCCTAGCTTCTTTATATATATTTATCGCCTGAACTTAAAAGTTTTCCATCTGATCAAGATCTTTTTGCAACCTCTCCTTGATTTCAACGATTTCTTTTTTAATTACTTTTTCCATGCCCTCAATCAAAAGGATGTCTATTTTATCGGCAAACCTTTTTTCAATTACCCTCTCTAAAGCAGTTTCCAGCTGTTCCTGGGACACACTCAACTCCATGCCGGGCTCTGTAACCGCAATAGATTCAACCGGCACCTCGTCCACGGGGTCATTCGTTTCAAGCTCAAGCCCTTCTTTAAAACAGATGTCATCTTCCAGTTCAAGATTTTCCCCAGAGTTAAAATTCTCTTCCATAACACTATCCACATCAGGCACAGCACTCTGGTCTTCAACAATATCCGTCAATTCAATGATATCGTCTTGTGTTGAGGGACTTTGTTCTACATCAGCAATATCTGTCAACTCAATTATATCCTCCTGTGTTGAGAGCTCTTTTCCTCCATCAACAATATCCGTCAGCTCAACAATTTCCTCATCTGTCTTTTCTTCATTTATAAAGTCATCATACCAATCTGTCATATCGACCATAATGTCCTCACTTGATTAAGATATTAAAAACAGCATATAGTCCAATATCTACGAACGTCAAAAAATACCAAAGCCGGATCAAAGTGTCAACTATTTAAAAAAGCCATTTACAATGTCCCCTTCTTTGGTTTAAACAATCTCATGATGCAAAAATTTATCATTCCAGACATCGATTCCATACCGTCAAGCACAAGCATCCATGGACAGGATGCAAAACATATTTCAAAGGTGTTAAGATTAAATAAAGGCGATAAGATCGATATCACCAATGGCCAGGGCAAAGATTATACGGCCATCATTACATCTGTTTCTCAAGGCGATATCGGAATTGATATCATTGATGAACAAGACGCTTTAACAGAATCTCCCATAAATATTACCCTGTGCTCAGGCATGCTCAAAGATAAAAAAATGGATCTTGTGATCAAACATATTACCCAGCTTGGCATCTATGAGTGGGTCCCCTTTTATTGTGAACGATCCATTCCCACCCCCAATGAAAAAAATATGGAAAAACGACATCACCGATGGGAAATCATTGCCAAAGAATCTTTAAAACAATGCCGGAGAAGCAGACTGCCAAAAATTTCAAACCCCTTAAGTTTTAACAAATTGTTAAACAGAGCCGACTCCCATGATTTAAAAATTGCCTTTTGGGAAAAGGCGACCCGCAGGCTTGATACACTGGGAAAAAACCCTTTCAATAAAAAAATACTGATTCTTATCGGGCCTGAAGGAGGATTTTCAGAAAATGAAATGATTCAATCAAAGGAAAAAGGATTTTTATCTTATTCACTTGGACCCAGAATTTTAAGGGCTGAAACAGCTTCCATTTCAAGCTGTGCCCTTGTTCAGCATATCCTTGGGGATATTTAAAAACGCAAGCTTTCAAACATTTTCCCTTGACATGAATAACCAAAAATAATATAAACCCTTCTGTTGTTTGAGCCCAGGTAGCTCAGTCGGTAGAGCAGGGGACTGAAAATCCCCGTGTCGGCAGTTCAATTCTGTCCCTGGGCACCACAACAAGAAAGGCTTTCAGTGATTTTCACTCAAAGCCTTTTTTATTTGGCCTGCCAATTTAATACACATATAATACATTTTTTCATTTCCCTTTCATTTTTTGCTCTCCTAACAAACCTATTCACGCTCAACTCATTCTGGATGGATCAATTTAGTCGTAGACCCGTAGAAAAAGGTCGTTCTTAAGCGGAGTATTTGAGCAAGGCCAACCGGGGGACCGGTATTTGAATTCAGAAATAATATGATATAATTCTTAATATGCAGCTAATAGACTGCATTAGAAACGTTTTGTTTTTTTCATCCACCCCGGGTATGCGCCCAAAATAAAAACTGTGGTCATTGGTTAGGGCTCAACTTGAGGTGGTAGTTTGCACTTTAGGCTTTTCTTTTTGACTATTCTCAATTTCCTTTTTAGCTTCTTCTACAGTTTTTCTTTCTTCTTGAAGTTTTTTGTCAAAGGTTGCTATTCCTTGGATTAATTTATCATTGAATATCCATGAGTGAGTATAGTAACTAATTTCATTAAAATTATCTTTCCCACAAGAAATTTCCCCCTCATAACTCCAATAAGCTGGTCGTTGGTTGTCACCAAACACCTCTATGCAGCTTGATAATAAAATTTTTTTCTCAATAATATCAAAATAGTCTATATCAACAAATTTTATCCAGATGGAATCAGAACCGCTTTCTATCTCTTTGCTAATTTCGTCTGAATAAGGACCAAATTTGTATCGAAACAAAATATTCCCATCTCTCCACTTGTATCCAACAATAGACCACATCTCATTTGACATGGGGAAATCGAGACTTTTATCAATCTTCAATTTGGTTGGTGATAAAGCAACTGTTTTTTTGTCTATATAGGTACCGTCAACTTTATGGATCTTACCATTTTTTCCAACAATAACAATTTCGCCTGTAGTATTATTAAATCTTATTAACCTGTCTTTTATTACTGTAAGTTCATAT
>CAYWGN010000205.1:0-9132 GCA_964457495.1 uncultured Desulfobacula sp. | reverse complement strand
CCATCCTCCATATGATCATCGGTAAAAATTTTGGCTGCACTCATTTTGTCATTGGTCATGATCATGCTTCTCCTGGCAATGGCATCAGCAATAAACCTTTTTATAAATATGATGAGGCAATAAAACTTGCCCACAATGCCATTAAAGAAATAGGTGTTGAGATCATCACATTTGAAGAAATGGTATATCTTCCTTTTGAGGATGAATACAAGATTGCAAACAAAGTTCCAAAAAATACAGACACCATTTCTTTTACCGGAACCGATATCCAGAAAAGAATCCGGGCTGGCAAAAAAGTACCGGACTGGGCCACTTTCCCGGAAGTCATCCATGAACTTCAAAAATCCTATCCCCCTCCTTTAAAACAGGGACTTACTATATTTTGTACAGGGCTTTCCGGAGCAGGTAAATCCACCATCGCCAATATCCTTTATTCAAAATTTCTTGAAATCGGGACAAGGCCGGTCACCCTTCTTGACGGAGATATTGTCAGAAGAAACCTTTCTTCAGAACTCAACTTCTCCAAGGAACACAGGGATATCAACGTAAAAAGAATCGGTTTTGTAGCAGCAGAAATCACAAAAAACAGAGGGATTGCCATCTGCGCCCCCATTGCGCCCTATGAAAAAACACGAACCCAGATCAGAGAATCCATTGAAGCCCATGGCGGTTTTTTTGAAATCCATGTTTCCACCCCCATCGCAGAATGTGAAAAAAGGGATAGAAAAGGCATGTATGCCAAGGCAAGGGCCGGCCTTTTAAAAGGTTTTACCGGAGTTGATGATCCCTACGAAGATCCCTCCAATCCTGAACTTAAAATCGACACCACAAGCCTGACCCCAGAGGAAGCCGCCCAGGAAGTTTTGCTTTATATCAGCCAGAAAGGGTTTATTTAATTTGACGGACCAAGCAATCAGTGTTATTATTAGCATAATTATACATATAAAAAGGGTAATATTATGCAAATAAAAAACTATTTATCTTCAACGCAACTATCAAAAAAAACTGCTGCAGCGATCAATTCCTTAGAGACTGGAGAGACTGACAAATTAATCATCTTGAAAAACAATTCTCCAAAGGCAATCCTTATGTCATTTGAATCCTATGAGGCAATGGAAGAAGAAATAGAAGACCTTCGCCTGACAGCCCTTGCGCTGTCCAGAATTCAAAATTTCAATCCTGAAGAAACCATCTCCCATA
Organism: uncultured Desulfobacula sp.; assembly: GCA_964457495.1. Classification (GTDB taxonomy): domain Bacteria; phylum Desulfobacterota; class Desulfobacteria; order Desulfobacterales; family Desulfobacteraceae; genus Desulfobacula. The sequence continues at coordinate 7,932 of CAYWGN010000205.1, read as the reverse complement.
AAGAGATGATGGATAAATATGCAAAATGACCTGGGAAATCATTTATCATAAAGATGTAGATGAAGACCTGGAAAGCGTGGGACCGGCTGCAGCAAGAAGAATCATTTTGACAATTAATGAAAAACTCACCAAAGCGCCTGAAAAGTTTGGCGCACCATTATCAAATAATTTAAAAAATTTCAGGAAACTGAGAATCGGAGATTTCAGAGTTGTTTATCAGGTGTTCAATAAAAAAGTGATTGTTTTTATTTTAGCAGTAGGCCCAAGAAGAGACAAAGAAATATATCGATCAGCTTCAAAACGAATTTAATATTTACAGAGGCAACATGACAAAAAAAGCATTGATAACCGGTATTACGGGCCAGGACGGGGCATACCTTGCCGAGTTCCTGCTGGATAAGGGATACCAGGTCCATGGTATCAAAAGAAGATCATCTCTTTTCAATACAGACAGGATAGACCACCTCTACCAGGACCCCCATGAAAAAAACAGGAACTTAATCCTTCACTATGGCGATCTGACCGATTCAACCAACCTTATCAGAATACTTCAGCAGGTTCAGCCCGACGAAGTCTACAACCTGGCTGCCCAGAGCCACGTGGCTGTCTCTTTTGAATCCCCGGAATACACTGCTGACACAGATGCCCTGGGCACCCTGCGCCTCCTGGAAGGCATCCGGCTTCTTGGCCTTGAAAAAAAGACCCGGTTTTACCAGGCATCCACTTCAGAACTCTATGGCAAGGTCCAGGAAACTCCCCAGACTGAAAAAACACCTTTTTATCCCAGGAGCCCCTATGGTGTTGCCAAACTCTATGCCTACTGGATAACAGTCAACTACAGGGAAGCTTATAATATCTATGCCTGCAATGGCATTTTGTTCAACCATGAATCCCCCATTCGCGGGGAAACCTTTGTCACCCGCAAAATCACCCGTGCCCTTGCCAGAATCAGCCTTGGTCTGCAGGATTGTCTCTTTCTCGGTAACCTGGATGCAAAAAGGGACTGGGGACATGCAAAAGACTATGTCAAAATGCAGTGGCTCATGCTCCAGCAGGACCATCCAGAAGATTTTGTCATTGCCACAGGCAAACAATACTCGGTAAAAGATTTTGTTAACATTGCCGCCAAAGAGCTGAACATCGACATCACCTGGAAAGGCAAAGGCGTTGATGAAAAAGGATTTGACAAAAAAACCAACAATCAGATTGTTGCCGTTGATCCCAAATATTTCAGACCCACAGAAGTGGAAACCCTTTTGGGTGATCCTTCAAAAGCAAAACAAAAACTTGGCTGGGAACCAGAAATAACCTTTCAGGAACTTGTCACAGAAATGGTCCAACAGGACCTTATCGAAGCCAAAAAAGATCATCTGTGTCAAACCCATGGATTTAATACTTTTAACTACAACGAATAGTATAAAACAGCCATGTACTCATCTGCTTATGCAAATAATATTGTAAAACCCATGCTAAAGGAACTTGTCCAGTGAAAAATCTCCTTGTTACTGGTGGTGCAGGCTTTATCGGCACAAATTTTGTCTATTACTGGCTCAATAAATACCCAGACGATCATATTATTGTTTTAGATGCATTAACCTATGCAGGAAATAAAGAAAATCTTACAAAAGCCCAGAAAAATCCCAAATTTGAATTTATCCATGGCAATATTCTGGATCAAGGCCTTGTTGAATCACTGCTAAAAAACCATAAAATTGATACCCTGGTCCACTTTGCTGCAGAATCCCATGTGGACAGATCTATCCTGGGCCCTGATGAATTCATCACCACCAATGTTGTAGGAACCCATACCCTTCTCAAGGCTGCAAAAAAAATCTGGCTTGATGAAACCCCCCAGAGCCATCGTTTCCACCACATCTCAACAGATGAAGTATATGGATCTTTAAAACCAGATGACCTGGCCTTTACAGAAAATACCCCCTATGCACCCAATTCACCCTATGCTGCAAGCAAAGCTGCATCAGATCATCTGGTGCGGGCCTATCACAAAACTTATGGGTTACAGGTAACCATCAGCAACTGCTCCAACAATTATGGACCCTTTCAGTTCCCTGAAAAACTCATACCCTTATTCATAACCAATATCCTTAAGGGAAAGTCCCTGCCCGTTTATGGAGACGGCAAACAGATCCGCGACTGGCTATATGTGGATGATCATAACCTGGGTGTTGACCTGATCCTTGAAAAAGGCAAAATAGGAGAGACCTATAATATTGGCGGAAACAACGAATGGACCAATATAAACATTGTGCAACTTATATGTGATTTAATCCATAAAGAATTTTTACAAAACAGGGAACTTGCAAAAAGGTTCCCAAATTGCCCCTCCTCCCTGGGTAATAATCCCAAAATACTTATTACCCATGTGAAAGACAGATTAGGCCATGACCGCCGCTATGCCATCAACGCAGATAAAATATCTTCAGACCTTGGGTATTCACCCAAAGAGTCGTTTAAAACAGGTCTCCCAAAAACCCTGCAATGGTTCCTGGCACCCGAATGTATCTAATGAAAAAAACCGATAAAATATTCATTGCAGGCCCTAAAGGCCTCGTTGGTTCAGCCATCATCCGCCATCTTGAAAAAACCGGCTACACCAACCTGCTTGCCCCTTCTCATTCTGAACTTGAACTTATGGACAGCCAGGCGGTATCCAGATACTTTGAGAAAAACAAACCCGAGTATGTATTCCTGGCCGCAGCAAAAGTAGGCGGAATCCTTGCCAACAGCACCTATCCTGCTGATTTCATCTACCAGAACCTTATGATCCAGAACAACATCATCCACCAGTCCTATGTTCACAATATAAAAAAACTGCTCTTCCTGGGCTCTTCCTGCATCTACCCCAAACACTGCCCACAACCCATGAAAGAAGAATACCTGATGACCGGCCCTTTGGAACCCACCAATTCACCCTATGCCGTGGCAAAAATAGCCGGAATAGAAATGTGCTGGTCCTATAACCGACAATATGGAACAAAATTTATCCCTGTCATGCCCACAAACCTTTATGGCCCCAACGATAATTTTGATCTTGAAACATCACATGTGCTGCCGGCCCTGATCAGGAAATTCCATGAAGCCAGACAAAACAATGCCGAATCAGTAACGGTCTGGGGCACAGGCTATCCAAAAAGAGAATTCCTTCACGTAGATGACCTGGCTGATGCATGCCTCTTTATAATGCAAAAAGAATTCTCAGACCAGGAATATAAAAACAAACCGCTTTTCAATATCGGCTCAGGCAGGGATATCAGCGTAAAAGAGCTTGCAGAGTTGATAAAAGAAATAACAGGCTTTAAAGGAAAGATTGTTTTTGATACTTCCATACCTGACGGGACACCTCAGAAACTCTTAGATATTTCTAAATTAAAAACTCTGAAATGGTGCGCATCAACTACATTGAACGATGGTATCGCTGGCACATATGCAACTTTTCAAAAAATACACCCCCCTATAAAAAAGGCAAATTAATTATGCGTAAGGGAATCATATTAGCAGGCGGATCAGGAACACGTCTTTATCCCCTGACACATTCAGTCAGCAAACAGCTCATGCCCGTGTATGACAAGCCCATGATTTATTATCCCCTGTCAACACTCATGCTTTCAGGCATTACCCAGATACTGGTCATAACAACTCCCCACGACCATGACAGCTTCAAATATCTGCTGGGTGACGGCTCCCAATGGGGCATATGTCTGGAATATGCAAACCAGGCTTCTCCTGACGGACTTGCCCAGGCATTTATCATCGGAGAAAATTTTATAAAAAATGATCCCATCACCTTAATCCTGGGAGATAATATCTTCTATGGTGAAGGTTTGTCAGATCGGCTGCAGATAATTGGTCAAAAAGACACGGGTGCAACCATATTTGGATACTATGTCAAAGATCCCCAGCGCTATGGAGTTATAGGGTTTGACAGCAGCGGCTGTGTTACCAGCCTGGAAGAAAAACCTGAAGTTCCAAAATCAAACTATGCCGCCACAGGACTTTATTTCTATGACAATGATGTTATCCAGATTGCAAAACAGATTAAACCCTCTGCCAGAGGAGAACTCGAGATAACAGATGTTAACAACACTTATCTGGCACAAGGCAACCTGAAGGTAGAACTATTCAGCCGGGGAACGGCATGGCTTGACACAGGGACACACGAATCCCTTCTGGATGCCGCAACCTTTATTAAAGTCGTATCAGACCGCCAGGGATTAAAAATTGCCTGCCCTGAAGAAATTGCCTTTAGAATGAAACTCATCAATGCAGAGCAATTGGAAAAAATAGCCACGCCCATGAAAAAAAACGGCTATGGCCAATACTTATTAGACCTCTTAACCTGAAGGTCACACGTAACCTTAAGGTAACACTGAAACCAATCAAATAGAAAATGAAATATACTAAACTAAATATACCGGATATTATCTTAATCCAACCCCAGGTCTTTGGGGACCACCGGGGATTCTTCATGGAAACCTTTAGGGAAGACGAGTTTAACCTGAAGGCCACAAGTAACCTGAAGGCCACAAGTAAAACAAATGTTGCCAGGGTTACCTTTGTTCAGGACAATCACAGCAAATCCAGCCAGGGCATCTTAAGAGGACTTCATTACCAGATCAAACAGCCCCAGGGCAAACTGGTCCGGGTGATTTCAGGTGAAGTCTTTGACGTAGCCGTTGACATAAGAAAATCCTCCCCTTTTTTTGGGAAATGGGCCGGCGCAATCCTTTCAGCAGAAAACAAAACAATGCTCTGGGTCCCGCCCGGGTTTGCCCATGGTTTTTATGTGTTAAGCAATGAAGCAGAATTTACATATAAATGCACAGACTATTATGCGCCTGAACACGAAAAAAGCATCCTGTGGAATGATCCTTCCATTGCAATTGACTGGCCCATCATCCCAGGCACATCCCCAATATTGTCCCAAAAGGACAAAAACGGATCAACCCTGGAAAACGCAGAGGTATTTGCATGAAGGTCCTTTTACTTGGCTCAAACGGCCAGCTGGGCTGGGAGCTTACGCGCACCTGCCCGAAAAACATCACCCTGACTAGCTGTGACTATCCAAAAGTAGATTTCTGCAGCACCAGCAGTATCAGCCAGTGCATAAACGCAGCCAGACCCGACTGCATAATCAACGCAGCCGCTTACACCCCTGTAGACAAAGCAGAACAGGAAAAGGATCTAGCTTACAGGATAAATCACCTGGCTGTCCTTGAAATAGCAGAACTTTGCAAAAAAAATACAATTTCCCTGATTCACATCTCCACAGATTTTGTTTTTAACGGCCAGAACTTCAAACCCTACAAGCCCGATGATACACCAGACCCAGAATCAGTGTATGGCAAATCAAAACTAAAAGGAGAGAAGGCCGTCCACAAAATTTTAGGAAATAAAGCTTTGATCATCAGAACAGCCTGGCTTTACTCATCCCATGGAAACAATTTTGTAAAAACCATGCTCAGACTCATGAAGGAAAAACCAAGCCTGAATGTCATAGACGAGCAGATCGGAACACCCACCTGGGCACATGGCCTTGCCCGGGCCATATGGACTGCCCTGGTCAAAAAATTACTTGGAACCTTTCACTGGACAGATGCAGGTGTTGCCTCCTGGTATGATTTTGCCACAGCCATCCAGGAAGAAGGGCTGCAGGCAGGTCTTCTTAACAAACCCATACCAATTTTACCGGTCGAAACTCACCAATACCCAACCCCTGCAAAGAGACCCATGTACAGTGTCCTTGACAAAACATCCTTTTGGCAGGCAACAGATATAAAACCAGTTCACTGGCGCGTTCAACTTCGATCCATGCTAAAGGAACTCAAATAAGCGCTTATCCGCGCAAATCTGCGTCACATAAAAAAATAAAAACGGCTGCAACAACCTGATCAAAACATACTTGATACACGAGTATCTCGTGTTATAATATGCAAAATTAAATATTATCAAACATCACGATATGGCAAAATCCGATAAAATATTCATTGCAGGCCCCAATGATAATTTTGATCTTGAAACATCCCCTGTGCTGACGGAACACCCCAGAAACTCTTTGATATTTCTAAATTAAAAACCCTGAACTGGCACGCGGGGCAACCACATTGAAAGATGGTATAAAAGGCACCTCAGAGGCTTTTCAAAAAGCACACCCCCTATAAAAAAGGCAAATTAATGATATGCAAAAAAATCATATTTGCGGGGGATCAGGAACACGGATCAAAAATATTCACATTTAATGCAAACAATGGTAATATATATAAAAAACTGATCACAGACGTCACTCATTAATAAATAACAAAATGAGAGAAAATCAATGGAAAAATGGGAGAATCGCAATGGAAAAAAATCAAACCAGTGAGGTGACACTAAAAATACCCCCTTCTATTGCTGCAGACATTGGAAGTAACGAAATTATAAATTTGCTGATTGATAAGGCCCTTGGGAAAAAGGATTTATATAAAAGCAAAATCAAGATGTTTGAATCAAAGTATAGGACAAATTATGCTTCCTTCAAAAAAAAAACAGAAAAAGAGGAGGAGAGCTTTCAGGAATGGGATGATTTGCTGCTATGGGAAGGTTTTTTGCTTGCGTATAGGGAATGGAATAGAAAATACAAGGATCTCAAGCTTTGTATGAAATAATTTCTGCTCTCAGACAATCAGCCATTGTTCGTGATGTTGAAGTCCTTGAACTTATTGACGAGGATTCTGTTAAACTTATCAAGATAAAGGCTGTTCTCAAGGAAAACTGTCTTTTATACATTACAGAGTTATATACTAAAAATTACCAGAAATACTCATACCATTGCCAAAAAAATAATGGTGATTTAATCGCCAGATGGGATAATAAACCTCATTGGAAAGACATGAGTACTTATCCGCATCATAAGCATGAAAACAATCAAGTTTTTCCTTCGCATAGAGTGACAATTATCGATGTTCTGGATCAAATAAAGGAGAAGATTAATTATGCGTAAGGGAATCATATTAGCAGGCAGTCGGCAAAAGTTTGGACGATAAAGCTTTGATCATCAGAACAGCCTGGCTTTACTCATCCCATGGAAATAATTTTGTAAAAACCATGCTCAGACTCATGAAAGAAAAACCAAGCCTGAACGTCATAGACGAACAGATAGGAACACCGACCTGGGCACATGGCCTGGCCATGGCCATATGGACGGCCATTGAAAAAAATCTTACAGGAACCTTTCACTGGACAGATGCAGGTATTGCCTCCTGGTATGATTTTGCCATAGCCATCCAGGAAGAAGGCCTCAAGGCAAATCTTCTTGATAAATCCATACCCATTTTGCCAGTGACAACCCACCAATACCCAACCCCTGCAAAAAGACCCATGTACAGTGTCCTTGACAAAACATCATTCTGGCAGGCAACAGATATTAACCCCCTTCACTGGCGCGTTCAACTTCAATACATGCTAAAGGAACTTGACCAGTGAAAAATCTCCCCAATCAAGGAAACCATCTCCCTGTGCGTAAAGGAATGATCTTAGGGTTCACTCGTCACAAAGGATGATGAGGTCCAATTGGCCGACAACATTAAAATAGATATGTTATCATCAAAATAGTATCAACTCTACTTTACTCATGATAAAAATCATGTTATCTCTATTATACTATGATTGATATTAAACAAAGATATATTAAAAATCATATAGTAAATGATCTTAAAGACAGAATGGTTTTTATTGGTGGTCCAAGGCAGGTAGGCAAAACTACTTTGTCTCTGGCCTTTTTGCAAAAGCCCGTTGAAAGCCATCCTGCATATCTAAACTGGGATAATATCTCAATACGATCTTCACTGTTAAAAGGAGAATTACCGCCAAATGAAAAGCAGATCGTCATTGATGAAATACATAAATTTGCCAGATGGCGTAATCTTATAAAAGGTT